>JAJRAX010000404.1 GCA_028679775.1 Methanothrix sp.
AATATTTAAAATGCTCTTCTTTGGGATCGACCGATATTATCTTGTTCTGTTTTTTTGCCGCGGGAACTACTTTACTTAATAACGCGGGTGTTATAACCCCTTTACCATAATCTTCGATTATAATCGCATCGATATCTCTTATTAAACCTTCCACATACTTCGCGAGTTTACCGGCCACGGTAGCACTTAACGGTTCGACTTTTTCCTTATCGATCCTCACAACCATCTGATGTTGCGCCACAACACGTGTCTTTAATATAGTTGGACGGGTATCATCAGTTACCACACCCGACACATCGATACCTTTTTGTTCAAGCTCGCCTTTAAGAATCGCGCCGTTCTCGTCATTGCCGATAACTCCGGCCAGATATACTTTTGCGCCCAGGGAGCTTAAATTATTTGCCACGTTGGAAGCGCCTCCGGGCATAAAACTTTCTTTCTTCACCCAGACTACGGGCACCGGAGCTTCCGGTGAAATACGGGAAACATCGCCCCATAAAAATTCGTCAAGTATGAGATCGCCGACGACCAGCACTTTAGCGCCCTTAAAATTTTCTATTGCGTTTTTTACACTATTGAAATTTATCTTTTTCATGAATTTTTCTCGTTTTTATATTTTTTCGATAATTGAATGATACAGGAGCGGAAACATGATCTCGTGATGGCCTATGATATTATACCCTCGCCCGCCAGATGAAGTAGGGCGCGAAAGTATATTCTGATAAGGCCTGTATTGGCTTATCATATCAAAATTGGCAGTAGTAAGAGTGTCGACCTTGTGCCCGAGATTACGCGCTACAGTGATCGCTTTTAAAAACACTTCCGGCAGTATAACCGCCGAGCCGAAGTTTATGGCCACACCGTCTTCCAGATTTCCAACGCTGCATATAAAATTTTTGAAATCTAAAAGCGATCCCGCGCCTATGGCTTCTCCGCTTGCGGACGGATGCTGATGGATTATATCGGTCCCGATAGCAACATGCGCGGTTACCGGCACATTAAGCTCGTAGCCATTGGCAAGTATGCTGAAATTTTTATGAGGAAGCTTGGCCTCACAGATGGCCGCGCCCACTGATTCGCCATAGCCCAAACCTTTTTTAAACCCGTCGTTTATCGCTCCGTTGATGAACGAAGCCGTCTCCTTGGCCATACCGAATGAACCGTCGAGAATGCCCTCACCTACATCTTCACTCGTCCTGCCGATCATCGCGATCTCGGTATCGTGTATTACTCCGGCGCCGTTTAAAGCGACGGCTTTTATAACTCCGCGCTTCATAAGATCGATCACCAACGGAGACAGGCCGCATTTTATGACATGTGCGCCCATCATCAGCACTACCATCTTCTTAGCGCTGTAAGCCTTAACCACTTTATCTACGAGTAAACGCAGATTTTGGCTCGCAAGCACATCCGGCAGGCTATCGTAAAACTCCGAAAACGTTTCGCCCTTTTTACCCGGCTTAGCAAAATTGCTTACCGCAACCTTGCATTTACGCGCATTAAGTGGTATAGTTTTTATCTTTGTAAGATCAGCTCTTTCCCGCTTCACACTTTACCTTCTTCCTGTATTAAAGAAGTATTTTAACATGAACCGAACCGGCTTAGCCACTATTTTTTTGGCATAATTGGTATAATTCCGAAATTTTCTCTGTCAAATTTCGGAATGGCCATGTATAAATTTGAC
>JAJRAX010000405.1 GCA_028679775.1 Methanothrix sp.
ATCGCCCAGGATAGCTGCCAACGACAGGATGATGCCGACCAACACAACATTGATGGGCGATCCATCGGATGCTGCCAGAGCACCGACGGCAAACAACAGCGAATCACCCGGCAAAAAAGGGGTTACCACGAGTCCTGTTTCTGCAAAAATCACCAGAAAAAGCACGGCATACATCCATCCGCCCAAATAACCGACCCAATCGTTCAGGTGCTTATCCAGATGCAGGGCAATATCAAACAATTTCACCAAAAATTCCATGCAATGTGCTCCTATTGGGACGATAACGGAAGACAGGCAATTGGTACAGCCACTGAACAATCGTTTTTATGGACGCTTGCGTAACTGGTTTGGCTTGGAAGACTTAATGTAACTCGGTAGGATCAAAGAGCTAACGTCGGGCTTTTATATTTGTCTTACAAATTGATGATTCGGATTCAGCGGCTCATCTTGTTCCTGCTTGTGGCAGCCTTGATTGGACAGGCAGCCGGGCGGGCGTATGCCGGGGACGATTCCTCGCGCGATCAGATTTCCGCTGCAACAGCCAGCGCGATTAACCGGCTGAGGACGGATATTTCCGCTGCACAGGTTACGGCCAGTTTGACAGTAGCCCGGTTTGTTCAGGTAACTCAGTCGGCGGATGATTTTGATCAAATCCTGCTTCAGGCCCAGCAGATCGGCGGGCCACGATGGATCGATGACCAAACTTGTCAGATCAAATTGGAAATATCCGGCAGCCAGGTGGCATTGTGGATCGTTTCCGTTGCTTCCACCCGTCCGCAAGTTTCGCCTTTGCCGGCTGCGGTTTTGCAACAGCGGCTGAGCAGTTGGGATCAGCGAACGTTCTCCGCTACAGGAACCAGTGTATCGGCTGAAAAGGCCCAGCGCATTCGGCCCGCCGACGGGGATGTTTGGATTTCCGTCGATGATGATGTTCGCGGTAAGGCTGTGACAGCGGCCCGGCAGGATGCGGTTGCCAAGGCTATCGAAATCATCAAATCAATACGGTTAAGTTCTGGAAAAATGGTCGGCAACGCCATGCAACAGCCAGCCGTGCAGCAATCCATTCGTGATTGGCTGATGTCGCAACCGGTGACGCAGCTTCGATTCAAGGATGATTTACAGGTGGAGATGGCTGTTTCTTCGCCGCCGGATGAGTTGCTCGGTGCGATTCTTTCTGCTCTGGCGGATAATTCGATGAGCATCGATCAACTTCGGCAG
>JAJRAX010000041.1 GCA_028679775.1 Methanothrix sp.
ACATTGTGGAGATCGGCAAGCAGATATTGATTACTCGCGGAGCGCTCACCACATTCAGCGTGGCCAATGATGTATCCAAGTACTTTGCCATCATTCCTGCCATTTTCGCTGCCGAGTATCCACAACTGGGAATGCTCAACGTCATGCATCTGGCCACGCCTACAAGCGCAGTGCTCTCGGCGATCATCTTCAATGCAATCATTATCCCGCTGCTTATCCCCCTGGCACTTAAGGGAGTTCGCTATAGGCCTACGACCGCTGCAGAGCTCCTGCGCCGCAATCTGCTCGTTTACGGCCTGGGAGGACTGATTGTTCCATTCATCGGCATCAAGTTAATTGACATTCTGGTAGTTCTGCTGCACCTGGAGGGATGAAAGAGATGAATATTGCACAGGAAGCAAAACCAGCATTAGTCATGTTTCTGGCCTTCACGCTCTTCACCGGCTTGGTCTATCCGCTCCTGATAACCGGTATAGTCCAGACTGCTATGCCAGAGACAGCGGCAGGAAGCATGATAGTAGTTGACGGAAAAATCGTGGGCTCTGAGCTGATCGGCCAGAATTTCTCAAGCCCTGGTTACTTCCAGGGGCGCCCATCAGTCGTGGGATATGCTGCCAACAACTCAGGCGCCAGCAACTATGGCCCCACCAACACGAATCTGATTGAAGAAGTAAGCCGGAGAATCGAATATGTCCGGCATATAAACAACCTCTCCCAAAATGCGTCAGTTCCTGGCGAGCTGGTTCTCGCTTCAGCCAGCGGCCTGGACCCACATATCAGCATAGAGGGAGCAATGATGCAGGTGGCAAGGATTGCTGTTGAAAGGAGACTGCCCCAGTCCGAGATCAAGCTACTAGTCTATCAACATAAAGAGCCCGCCCAATTCGGAATAATGGGACAGGAGAGGGTGAATGTATTGATGCTCAACCGGGATTTAGACGATCTGGCAAAGTTGAGGTGAGAAGCATTCAAAAAGATCAACGCCCGGACCCGGATGCTCTTCTGAAAAGGCTGCAGCACGATGAAAAAAAGACTGAACCCAGCCGGGGCAAGCTCAAGATATTCATCGGAGCTGCCGCAGGTGTGGGCAAGACATTTCAGATGCTTGAAGAGGCTCTTTCCCTCAAAAAAGAAGGCGTAGACGTAGTTATTGCCTTGATCGAGACCCACGGACGACAGGAGACTCTGGAGCTGCTAGAAGGCCAGGAAGTGTTACCCCGTCTCAGATTGGAGCATGGACTGATAGTGCTGGAAGAGATGGATCTGGACGGGGTCCTAGCGCGCCATCCGGCAGTTGCCCTGGTAGACGAGCTGGCCCACAGCAATGCTCCAGGCTCACGCCATGCCAAGAGATACCAGGATGTCGAAGAGCTGCTGGACGTCGGGATCAGCGTCTATACCACCATGAATATCCAGCACGTCGAGAGCCTCAATGATATAGTCTACCAGATCACCGGGATCAGAGTTCGCGAAACCGTGCCGGATAGAATCATGCAAATGGCCAATGAACTGGAGGTAGTGGACCTGCCACCAGAAGAGCTGCTAGCACGTCTTTCTGAGGGGAAAGTGTACATTCCGCCCCAGGCAGAACAAGCAGTTCATCGCTTTTTTCGAAAGGGAAATCTTTTGGGATTGCGGGAGATGGCTCTGCGCTATACTGCGAGCAAAGTGGATGAAGACATGCGCTCCTACATGGAGAGGCACGGCATTTTAGGCCCCTGGCCGGCAGGATCACGGATTTTGGTCTGCATCAGCACCAGCAACCACTCTGAGCGATTGATACGCATAGGCCAGCGTATGGCTGCCGATCTTGATGCAGAATGGTATGCAGTCTATGTGGAATCGCCAACGGAATGGCCCTCAGACGAGGCAGCTATGGACCGCCTGGCAGGCTACATGAGACTGGCTGAGAGCCTGGGAGCAAAGGTCCAGACGCTCAGCGGGCGGAGCATTGCCGGAGAGCTTCTTTCCTTTGCCAGATCTCAAAATATCACCCTCCTGGTGGTCGGCTTGCCACGCAAAAATATCTGGAAAAGTTGGCCGATGACCTCCGTTGTCAATGAACTCATAAGACAAAGCGGACCGATTCACGTGCTGGTAATAGGCAACACCGAGGACAAAGAACCCGAAAAAGCAGCCTCAATGGCGACGGACTCCGGTGACCGGCGGCCTTATTTCGGCAGCCTGGCAAGCGTGGCAGTAGCGACCGCTTTTTGCTGGATGTTCCACGAATGGCTGGGCCTCATCAATGTCGCCATGATTCTGCTCTTGCCGGTGGTCTACAGTGGAATTACCTGGGGCAGGCGCTCGGGCCTTGTGGCCTCATTGACTGCAGTCTGTGCCCTGGATTTCTTCTTCGTTGCTCCCAGGTTTACTATGGCAGTTGAGGATCTACGCTATCTGCCCATGTTTCTCGTCTTCGTCATAGTAGGAGTAGCTACCAGCGTTCTTGCCGATCTGATCAGATGGCAGGGTGAAGGCGCCCGCCAAAGAGAGCGCTTTGTCTCGTCCCTTTATTCATTCAGCCGCGACCTGATGGCTGCAGGAAGCGAAGAGGAGCTGCTGCGCTACGCTGCTGTGGAGATCAATGATGCTTTCCAGTGCGAGGTGCTCATTTTGTTGCCAGGCATTGGCGGAAGCCTCGAAGAAAAGGCCCGGATAGGAGAACATGTGGTATTTGATGAACGAAAGCTCGGAGTGGCGACCTGGGTCTATCAGCATGGCCAGCCAGCAGGCCACGGCACCCAGACGTTATCCTCTGCGACATTTCTTTATCTGCCCCTGAAAACCAAAGACATCATTGTGGGAGTGCTCGGCGTGGGACTAGGAAAAGCTGACAAATTTCTGTTGCCTGAGCAACTGAGGCTTCTGGAGGCGTTCACAAATATATTGGCCCTGGCAGTAACCAGAAACGATAGGCATTCATGATCGGATCTGGACGGGCCGAAGGCAAAGCACAACACAAAATTTAAATCCGGACCTGATAATCCGAAGAGAAAAGGTGAGTTTAAAATGAAGAAATTTATATTAGCTGCATCTATGCTTCTGGTCCTTCTGGCCGCCCAGGCCTTTGCACTCGATGCTGAGATTGCGGCAAACAATTCAACTAACGTCACAGCGACGAATGAAACCCTGGATAACACCACTCTCGTCAATGCAACGCTAGAGAACGCCACTCTGGAGAATGCAACAGACACTCAAAACGCAACCGATCCATTCGCAGATGCTAAGAACCGCAAACCTACCCGCAAATAAGCTATATTTAAGCGCAATCACTTTTTTTAAAAATCTATCCGATGATCACTCTGCCTAATGTCACCAGGAACAGGGCCATCAACAGCCATCCGACAATGCCCTCTGCAATTCCCAGATATTTGTAGCGTCCCCGCAGAGGAAGCCCCTTTGAATTGGCTGTAAAGGCTATTGTGCTGTAGTAGAGAGACCCAGCGAACAGCTCCAGGCCGTGAATATTCGAAAAGCCCTCAACCCCCCTTCCGGTCAGATAGACAATTGAGAACAGAAGAATTACAACTGCACCACAAAGAAGGGTATAGTTGGGACGAACACCATAGCCACAGGTGAGCCACGCCACCACATCCAAAAACTTGGAGAAGCCTATACCCTTGCGACCCTGGTTCAGATACCGATATTCATAGTAACAGTCATTGGCATCATTGCTGCGACCAAGATCCTTGTAGTTCTTGATCAGGGCTAGATAGGCAGAATTGTCAAAGCTTATGATATTCCGGATCTGACCCCAGTCCACCATCATGCGGCTGATATCTGCATTGGCGAGATACAAATTAGAGCTCGCCATGAAGGTTGAGCCATCTAATACCATCCTGGCTATCTTTGTGTTATTCATCATTATGTTGCCCAGGAACACAACATTAGACATATCCGTAGACGCCAGGAACTGCGCTTTATCAAAATCTGCATCTTTGTAGAACTTGCTGTCACTGAAAGACGCAGGCCCATCGAACTTAGTATTCAGGAAGCTGGCCGTATCGTTAAATTGAATCTGATTGAAGAACGAGTCCTCGATAAAATGAGAGCGATCGAAATTAGCGCTCTCGATAAATTGAGCGCCCGAAAAGCTCCCGCCGCTTGAATATCTCGTGCCATGGAAGTCAGCCATATCCTCAAATCGAGAATTGGCAAAGGTGCCGTAGGAGTTGAACCGACAGCCTGCAAAGTCTGCAAAACCAAAAAAGAGTGACGATTCGAAATTGGCATAAGCACCATTAAATTCCGAGAAAGAGAACAGAGCATCTTTATTAAAGGTTGCATTGTAAAATGTCGAGAACGCATCAAACTGAGCTGTTGAAAAATCTGCGATCCCATAAAAATCCACAAAATCAAATGTCACGCCCTCTAAAAAGCGAGACGTATTGAATATGGCATCACCGAGAAATCGAGAATCATTGAAGTTCGCCTCAACAGTGAATTTAGATCCATTAAAAATTGCATTTCTATAAAAAGTACTGTTTTCGAGGTTTACGGATGAATAAAATGTCGTCCCTTTACAGCTTACATTGCCATAAAATCCAGAATTCGTTATCTTTATAGAAGCATGCTGATCCGCATCTAGGTACAGGTCTCCTACAATGAGGATCCTGTCATAGCTCACGGAACTGCCATTAGCCTCAGCCATGACCTCCTCAGCAGAGACCTCTCTATACGAAGACGTCTCAAACAACGACGAGGCACTGCCTAAAGCCATCCATCCGGCAAATGCCATCAGAACCAACACTTGCATCAGGCAAGTCCTCAGAATCATTTCCTCCCATGATGCCTTATGACTTTATGGCTTTTTGCATTGGCAAATACCCTGATCCGGCTCATGAATATCAGATCGCTTAAAGCGAAGAATCGCCATCAAAGACCCAGTCGTGCTTGCTGAGGCACACTGACATTGACCAAGACCTTTAGCCTGTAGTCCTGCTGCAGTGTGGCCTTGAGCTTCCCGGAATAAACGCTTAACGTAATCTCTTTGGTGCGACCATATCGACCTTTGCTAATGACGATAGTATGCAGAATGCCAAGCATGTCCAGTTCAGCAATGAGGTCAGTTATGCGCCGATGGGTCAAATAATCGGTCTCAACCAGAGGACAGAGCTGTTTATACATGTTATAGACAGCACTAGTAGTGATGTTTCTTGTCCCCTGCTCTTCAAGAAGAACGATGCTATAGAGGACCAGCTTGGACTGAGTTGGCAAGGTTTTTATTACCTCTTCTACTCTATCCTGCTCAATCTTTTCTCTGGCTGATCTAACATGATCCTCTCCTACGATTGTGGAACGTGCTCTTTCAGCTAGCTCTCCGGATATGCGCAGAAGATCCAGAGCTTTTCTAGCATCTCCATGTTCTTGAGCAGCAAAGGCAGCACAGAGAGGAATGACGCTTTCCTGGAGGACGCCTGGGTTAAAAGAAAGACCAGCTCTCTGTTCCAGGATGTCTTTTATCTGTTCTGCATCGTAGGGCGGAAAGATAATCTCATCCTCGCCTAGAGAGCTTCTGACTCTTGGGTCCAAGAAGTCGGTGAACTTGAGGTCGTTGGATATGCCTATGATGCTCACTCTTGAACGAACCAGGTCCGAGTTTACGCGAGAGAGGTTATACAGGATGTCATCGCCTTTTCTCACTAGCTTGTCCACTTCGTCAAGCATTATCACAACGACTTTCTTCTCTTCATCCAGAGCATTCCTGAACTCCGCATAGACCTGATCGGTTGGCCAGCCAGTCATGGGGATTTCTTTGTCGAAATGTCTTGCTAGATGAGCCAGGATTCTATATTGTGTGTCTACCACCTCGCAATTGATGTAGATCACAGCACATTTCATGTCTCCAAAACTCGCTTCTTCTAGTTCTTTTCCGACATACTTGGCAACGGCTGTTTTGCCGGTACCGGTTTTCCCATATATGAGAACATTGGAAGGAGTTTCTCCTCTCAATGCAGGAACTAAAACTGATGCCAAGCCGTTGATCTGTTCCTCTCTATGAGGCAACTCGCTTGGCGTATAAGTGGGGCGTAGGACGTCTCTGGACTGAAATATGCCCCCTTGTGCTAATAAATCGGCAAATAACCCTTTTGAAATAGAAACCAAGATAATTCCCCTCGGACAATTTTTCATGGCTTTGGAGGATATTAAGAGTTATGGTAAACACCCCTTTGTTTCCAGTGGAGAACTAGTCCCCCACCCCATGGTTTCCAGTGGAGACTTAGTCTAAAAGGCCAAGGTTTGTCATGATAGATAATGAAATAAAAAAGGCCTGTTGTAAATAAGCAATTAATTGTATATAAGTTTTGCTCTAAGAGAAAGGAAAAAACATCATGATCATTGTAGCTAGTTAGTATTGATTTCTTCTGATAAAAGTAGCTAGAAGCTCTATTTAATTGTAAAAAGAGCATATCTCCAGCACAAAATATAGACGATACGTTTCGCGAGACGATTTTTTGAGATCGTCTTTCAAAAATCGTTCTAATATCTCGTCAGGAGAATGCTGAAGGATAGAGGTTGACTTCCTTGAACAGGTTTTGGTCAGTTGTCAGAAAGACAAGAGTTCCAGTGGAAATCATACGGTCCCTCTCTTTTGGTCCATGTGTCTATCCATGCATTGTCTTGCCGTAGTTATGTTGTTTCTTGACTTATGCATCCTTTTTAAAAGGTCATGCCTAAAGTCGGCAAATCGAAACAAAAGCTCAAGCTACGGGTATGGTTTCAAGCTGGCTGGCTACATTCCAGATCAGAGTTCTTGTATGAAGTGGAATATTGGGGTCATTGCTTATCTCATCAAGTATGGAGATAGCACTGGCTGCCTTGATTGCCTCGCTCACTTTCTCGTCTATTAGGATGGATTTGACGTTCTCTGCAGAGCGCCGGATATTCCTTGGGACGGCATCATCGCTCATAATGCGTTCTAGCACCTCAACGCATTGCTTAAGGACATTTTCAGCTGTCGTAGAATCACCTACCTGTATCTTGGGAAAAAGGTTAATGATGGTATTCGTTTAATCAGTAGAACAGTGATGATATGGTCGTTGTATTTAAACGTATGTGGACGCAGGTGATGAGATATGGATGAAGACGAGGTTCTCGGCAAAATAACCAGGCTTTTGGAGCAGGGCTGCACTATGCTGGCTACTCACCATGACTGCGGTGCACCTTTATTTCGTTGTCAGGGCAAGGTCGTCTGTCCTGTATGCTCCTTTATAGATGAACCCAGTTCGCCTGCAAAGATAGAGCCTTCAGCTTCATCTAGGAGACATGAGGATGAGAGGCCCAATCTGCATCGCGCACATTTGCCGGAGAGAAAAGAGGAAAAATCCCTATTTGCTGGCAGCGGGGACGCGCAGGAAGGTGGTCTTGGTCAAGATGACGACGAGATGAGTTCTGCTACAGGGACTCTTCGTGCTGCACTCTTGCTTCGCTTGCGGGATCTGACGACAGCAATGCAGGACGAACAGGATCTGGATAAGCTGAAAAAGCTCTTGGATTGCCTTGAAGGATTGCTGCGGGTGATGCGATCCATGCAGGAGTGATCCATTATCTCTTCCTTCACTGAGGCTTGTTCTATGTTGTCTCTGATGCCGGGGCTTTCTGTTCTCCAGTGGAAATAAAGGGGTTGTTCAATTGGTTCTTAATTTTTTTAGTAAGTGTGGTATAGCACTAATTTTATTCTCTATCATCCTGGCATCATTTTGCATGATGGGCTGCCTCACGAGGACAGATGAGCGTTCTCTGGCATCTTCTTCCGTTCTGGAGCATCAGGTGGCAAATTCCAGCTTGCAGATGGATTATGATGTAGAATTGAGCGACGATCTCTTCAGGGTGCGGGGCAGTCTGCTCTATCCGATGAACAGTTCGCTTGATTATCTCCTTCTCAATGCTACCCTCCGGAAGGGTGGGCTGCCTTCTCTCAGCACCAAATATCTGCTCATGGAGGTCGAGCCGAACCGGGATTACAGCTTTGAGATCTGCAAGAGCGTCAGGCTTGCTCTAGGAGAGTATGATTGTACTCTTCAAGCAGAGGGCCCTCATGGCGTTTTGGCTGAAGAGGAGAGAAGGGTCAGTCTGGTGTCGTCTCGGACAAAACAGGCAGCGGATCTGGATGATTCGTGGACTGACATAGGAGAGGCGATCTTCTGGCAGAAGGTCGAGGAAGAGGAGAATGAGAGAGAAAGGGACGAACGAGATGAGCTGGAACGAAAGGCGCAAGACCAGAGCTCCCAGACGTCTGAGACCTCAAACGACTCTTCTTTGGTCCAGGCATCTCTTGGTCTGCAGGAGGAGGACCTCCAGTTCGTGGGCAGCGTCACATCGAAGAAATACCATCGTTCGGACTGCCGCTATGCTCAGAAGATCAAGCCTGAGAACCTCATACGCTTTGAAAGCGTTGAGGATGCCAAGGCTCAGGGTTATCTTCCATGCAAGGTCTGCAGTCCCTAGAAATCGCCTATGAGAACGCAGGAGAGTCCGGGAGCCCTGGGTGGCTGGGCTGTGCTGGTTCGCTCGATCCTCTCCTCTTCATAGCCGAGGTCGGTGAGAGCGGCTATCTTTCTATGAAGCCCCTGGGATTCCAGGTACTGGCAGAGTGAACTCATGTCGGTTGCATCATCTGTGAGCAAAAAGACGATCTTTCCCCTGCGTAGCTCGAAAGCTATTGATTCTGGGTCCAGGCTCCTGCCGTGCGCAGTGATTGGAATCACAAGAAGCTCGCTGATCTTCAGGCGGGCGCAGGCCACCTGCAAGCTGGAGATGCCGGGAATCACCATGCCCTTCAAGTACCCCAGGCCTGAGAGCATTGGATCGCCTGTGCTCAATATCACGGCGTCCTCAGAAAGCTCGTGCAATTTTTTGTAGTCCTCGATGACTCTTACCATGCAATCTGGATTTATGTGCTCTTTGACCAGATCTATGGCCCTCTTTGATCCATAGATGGTTTTTGCCTGGGCCACGGTTTGTGTGGCCTGTGCTGTCAGCATCTGCGGGCCAGCGCCCACCCCTACTATGATCATAAAATTTCCTGCGTCATTCATTTAGTTCAGTTAATTCTTTTCCGTCACCAGTTTAATGCACATCTGCAAGGATGCTGCCATCTCTGTTGAGCAGGACGATTCTGGTCTTTGGCAGCTTCTTTTTAGCCAACTGCAGGGCTCTGGTGATGTTTTCATGTTGAGGCTCTCTTTCTACCATATCGGCCACCGTGCCGTATCTGGTCTCATCCAGGATCTGAGGCCAGGCCCACTTGAGGATCAGTGCGGGCAGTCCGCAGAGTATGCTCTCCTGCTCATCTGAAAGCTCGAGCCTGTCAAGCTGGCTTCCCATGAGCACAGCTTTGTGATCGGGAAACAGAACGCGGCTCATCTTCAGTCCTGTTCTTCCTGTGGTCACCACGACCTTCCTGGCGCCTTTGAGCTCAGAGGCACGATCCTGCGTGAAGTGGTCGTTCCAGGGCTCAACAAATCCGGTCGAGCCCAGTATGGATATGCCGCCCATTATCCCCAGGCGAGGGTTGAGGGTCTTTTTGGCCAGCTCAACTCCTTGTGGAACGGACAGTTCAACCTTCGCCCCGGCCAGGTTCGTCTCCTGCAAGGCCTCGGTGATAGCGAGCATTATCTGCTTTCGAGCCGTTGGGCTTATGGCCGGTCTGCCAACCTCATCGCACAGCCCTCGTGCAGTGATTCTGCCCACGCCCGTTCCTGCTCTAAGTGCCGTTTCGTCTGCAGGACTTGCGAGAGCTGCAATCTCAAGGCCGGCAGTGACGT
>JAJRAX010000406.1 GCA_028679775.1 Methanothrix sp.
CAGAGGGCACCCTACCCATCGAATCGTCTAAAGAAGGTAGGACGACCCCTCTGCACGGGATGGAAACCATCTTGGTAGTTGAAGATGCGGAAATGGTGCGCAAATTGGTTTGCGAAACGCTTACCGCGCATGGATACCATGTTATTGAAGCAAGCCACGCTGCTGAGGCCCAACAACTGGCTTTGAGCTACAATGAGCCTATTCATCTTTTGCTGGCCGATGTGATTATGCCCCAAATGAACGGCCGAGAACTTTATCAAAAATTATCCGCTCTGATCCCCGGGATCAAAGTCTTGTACATGTCGGGGTATACAGACGATGTAATTGCCCATCACGGCATTTTGTATGAAGGGGTGAATTTTTTACAAAAACCCTTCACTGTGCATGACCTTATCCAAAAGATTCACAAGGTTTTGAAGTAATTCTCAAAAGTCGCTCGCTGATAATTACTTTTCTACGGCTTTGCGGGCGGCCCAAATATTGCAGGTGGGAGCGTTAACCGGAGTCACGCAGCCCGTGCCCAGGATAAACCGCCGCCCGCCCGTTGCTTCGAGGGCCACCTGGGCTTCGGCCTGCACCTCGTCGGGTGTTCCCCGCAGCATTGTATCCCACTGGCGGATACCGCCGCAGAGAGCTTTATTGGTACGGCTCAACGCCTCGCCCAGGGAAGGCGGCGTTTCGACATCATGCCAGTTAATAACCTGCACCGGATAATCGGCCAACAGGTCGAACATTACATTTTCCCCGTGTAAGTGGAGCAGGTTAAACCACATGCCCTCGGTAGCGGCCAGAATTTGCAGATCCAGCGGGCGGCAAAATTCACGGTACTCGGCCTCGGTGAGCATGTCGTAGCTGGCGTGCTGCACAGCCAGAAAGATACCGGCCGCGCCGGTTGATTTTATCGCCTCGATAAACCGCAACGTCGTTTCGGTTAAGACGGCTAGCCCGGCTTTGACCGCCTCCGGGTATTGGCGGATGTCGGACAGCAGCCGCCGGCCGGCCAGGTTTTTGGCCTGAGAAAGTGGGTTAAAGATGGTCTGAATGAAAGGCGTCTCACTTTTCATGGCCTGGCCAATCCGCCGGTTAGCCTCGACCACTTCACCAAATAGCCCCTGGCGCGGGTCGAGCGGTTTCAACCGGGTCCAATCTTCGGGCGATTGGATCACC
>JAJRAX010000042.1 GCA_028679775.1 Methanothrix sp.
CCTCGCAGTCGCCCTTTTTTAAAACAAGCGTCTCCTCAGGAAAGAGCCAGTAGTCCTCAAGTCCAAAGACGGCCTTGTCTGTGATGTACTGGACCTCTTTTGCCACGTAGTCCCAGATCTTTATGGCACGCAGATCGAAGGTTCCCTCCTCGCGAGCGGAAGGAAGATCTATCTCATTTAATGCTTTCTGGATGACCTCGCTATTCGCAGAGCTGAGCCAGGCCCGAATGTCGGTTGGAATGGACAGCCTCAAATTGCCGATGACAGCTCTCTTATCGTACATGACCGTATCCCTGAGGATCACATCCCCAGCCCAGTTACATCCGGCAGCCATTTCGAACCCACGCCCCATCTACAATAATAATTTTAACTAGTTATATTTAAGATTTTGGACCGATATGCGGAGCATCTGCTCCCAATGCAATCATGCCTTTCGCGGACATGAGCTTCTTTCTGTGGCCCTGCATCCTCATCTTCTGGGGCCTATCCCACTCGCCAGGCACCATTCTTGAGGTCGGGATGAGGCAGCAGCCCATCATAGCCGCACATCTTGCAGCGGATCCTGATGGATACACCGTCCTCTGTCCAGGCCTCGGCGACATTGCCGCATCTGGGGCAGTTGTTTGGATAGGAGATCGTCATGGTAGATTCCAGCTGTTTGACTGATTTTACGGGACGGATCTTATTCATATTGCTTCGTTCATATTTATAACTTGAGCCATCTCGAAAGACAAATGTCACATGGATTGCCCGCTCAACGGGAAAGGTTAATAGCCTAAAAGCAGAGGAAGGTTAGACGATGGGCTCGTAGGGTAGTGGACATCCTAGCGGGCTTCGGTGGCTATGGTCGGAGATACCCGCTGACCTGGGTTCGAGTCCCAGCGTGCCCGTTAAGTTTTTTTGCCAGGTTAAGTCCATGGAAACATGATGGTGCAGCGAGTGATTGGCGATGATGCAACAATTCAAAACAGAAGTAATTGACACTGCAGAAAAAACGCCGTCATCCAGGTCGGTCAGTTTTCTCCGGCCACACGGATTTGACTACCTTCCTGGCCAGTTTGTGATCCTCGGCCTTGACGGCGAAAATGGAGAGGTAAAAAAGCCCCTCAGCCTCTCCAGCAGCCCTACAGAAGAGTTTTTGGCCGTTACCAAAAGGCTGACCGGCCATGAGTTCTCCAATGCATTCCTCACCTTAAAAAAGGCAGATACAATCAGGTTCACCGGGCCGTATGGCAATTTCACATTCCGAGGAGAGCATGCCAGGATCGCCATGCTCTCAGGTGGAATCGGCATAACGCCGCTTTTGAGCATGATCAAGTACTGCACAGACATGAACCTGCCAACTGAAATACTTCTATTCTATTCCAACCGCGAAGAGTCTGACATTCCCTTCAAAGATGAGCTTGTTGCGCTCAGAGAAAGGAACAGCAACCTCACAGTCGTAAACACTCTGACCCGTCCTGGTCCCCTCTGGAAGGACCACACGGGCAGAATAAATGCCAAGCTGATCAAAGAGCACATTGCCGATGTCAACGAATGGTTCTTCTATTCCAGCGGTCCGGCAAAGATGGTCGATTCAATGCTTCTTGTGCTTAAGGAGATGAACATTTCCGAGAACCGATCCCTTCGGGAGTACTTTCCCGGCTACGATTGAAAAAGGCAAATGGACAAAAAGAGGGATATCGAGACTATTCCTCGTCCGGTTGCCAGGCAACCTCCTGCCAGTACTTTCCCCTGGCAGGTGCCTTGCTTAATGCATCTTCGATCTGTGCATTCCCAAGCCCATCTAGCCAATCGTTGAGCTTCTTGCCCGGATTATGCCCGGTCCAGTATGATTGGAGCCGAATATGCAGGTCGCACAGGTGATTGAGGCTTATGCCTCGCTGACAAATTGGGCCGCGGCATGGTCCGTGACCCTTGAGGTCGCACTCTGGGGATTTCATCTTCGATCATCTCCAAGATCAAGCTTCTGCAGATTAAATGACTCAGCTAGCACATCCAGATTTACATTGCCGCTCACAAATGTACTCCGAGACCGCATCTCATTCATGACAACCTTGGCAGGCGCAAAGACATTGTGATCCACCTTAAAGAAGTCAAATCCAGCCGCCTTGAAGGTCTTATAAAATGGTGCACCCCAATCGCGAGATGCCTGAGAGGGCATGCCTTTCAAATGCTGTCCAAGCTCCTCCAGGTTCTCGTAATCCAGAGTGTAATAGGTCTCTCCTCCATAGATTATGGCGTCGTTTGAAGAGCCCATGCACATCGTAGCGTCGCCGGTGATGGGTGAGATGGGAGCCCGTCCCCAGCCGCTTTTAATTGTATTTATATCAAAGCCCATTGTAAAGAGCTTATGAAGACCCGTCTCAACCACCCGTGCCGAGACCTGGACCAGTCCAGCCACAGAGTCCGTTGGAGCACAGGCAATCCTCAGATCAGCAGGATCGATGCTGCACGTTTCCGCAATAAAGGCTGCGACCTTCTCATCCGGAAGCTTGTTGGACTCGAGGACTATGACCCCCACATCCGAGAACTCCTCAAAGCCGATCTTATCATACAGCTCGCGGGTCTTTCTAGCTAAAACTCGGGCCGGGCCGCTTCCCATGGCAAAGTACTTGTCAGACTTGATCTGCCACATAGCACATTGGGATGCCATGCAAGAGATAGCAGGATGGTCGGTAGCTACCTGGATGCCAGGCAGAAGAACGCCATTGATGTCGAAGGGTGTTAGCTGGACCTCTGCCAAGTCTGCCATGCAGATGCGAGAGAGATAGATGCCTGCACCATAGCCACCCTGAGCCTTCACACCAGCATCAGCCACGATAGCGCCGTTTTCCAGTTCGTGGACCTCGATATTCAGCTCATCCCCATAATCGAGCATCTCCTCGAAGACCTCGAATCCCATCTCATTGATTCCCATCAAGCCGGATCACCTCAATTCATTCAAGCTCAGAAGACAAAAAAGATCTAATCGGATCATACGATATCGCAGACGAAGAACATCTTTCCAACATCCCGCATGGGCTTGGTGGCAATGCCAAGGCTCAGTGGCTGCACATCCACATGCTCCGGATTGAAGGGGTCGATGCCACCGACACTGGCGCCAATCTTGAATGAGCCTTCTGGCTCAGTGGCTACCTGGGCGGAGGATGCTGTAGCGGCCATAAGCGGGTCGACGCCAGCCATCTTGCTGATGGGAGCCACGGTCGTGGTCTTGCCGTTGACAGTGCTCAAGTTTTCTACACCCTGGCTGGCAACATCGAGACTTTGCGCCCCCCCAATAGAAGCTGTCGCAGGAGCTGATTGCTGCCTTGCAATATCGTCAGTTGAATTGTCTATCGCAGTCTCATTCAGTGTAGTGTTATTCATAGTGATATTATTCACAGAAACATTGGCTTCCTGAGCGGAGGCGACGGCCATTGTCGCAATTGCCAATACCAGAATGCTTGCCAAAGATATAAACCGGGTATTCATGTTCGTCCTCAGGCGGAAAAGATAGTTTAGTAGCTTATCAAATTTGCCGTACGTCAGAAATGAAAAAAAAATTGATGAGCTCAAATCTTATTCACATAGAACGGCAATGCGCTCAGGTCCATGATGGTCTCAGCAGGCAGGCCGACCTCGTAGGCCTCCTTGTGAAGGGGCTGATTTTCAATGGAGAAGGTGGCAGGAGAACTGGCTAGTCTGCTGACTGCAAAAACCGAATTTTGAGAGGATTCCATCTGAATTGACCCGATCGCTAAGGGCACAGATAACTGGCTGGAAACGCTGACAGGCTCGGTAGCCAGCAAAACGTTCTCAGACGCTGTTTCATTTGATGCCGGCACAGTCTCGTTTTGAACTGGCAGAGTCTCGTTCAACGCGGGCGCTGTGTCGTTTGATGCAGGCACGGTCTCGTTTTGAACTGGCAGGGCCTCATTCAACGCTGGCGCTGTGTCGTTGGATGCCGGCACAGTCTCGTTTTGAACTGGCAGGGTCTCGTTCAACGCGGGCGCTGTGTCGGTTGATTCAGGCGCGGTCCCGTTTTGAACTGGCAGGGTCTCGTTCATCGAGGCATTCAATGTCGTGTTATTCAATAGGGACATGTTGTTCATGGTGGAATTATCCAGGATTGTGCTGTTATCCTGAGCGGTGACAGCGGTTATGGCCACCATTGCGAACAATGCACATGTGAAATAAATAATCTGGTTGTTCATTTGATTCCTCGGCCCGACGATATAATCTGGTGGCTTATCAATTTTCCTGGTCTAGGTCGCGCGCCTCGCCCGGATCACAGATATCTGTGCTGACAAAGCCCTCACCACCGCGCCTCAGCTCGCAGACGATCTTGCCGTCCACTATTCTCAAAATACGGTCAGTCTTCTCTGCGAGGGTCATGTCATGCGTCACCAGTATGAAGGTCTGATTGATCTTTCGGTTAAGCTCTCGCAGAAGGTTGTAGATCAAGTCAGAGGTCTTGGTGTCCAGGTTGCCTGTCAGCTCATCGCCGATCACAATCGACGGACCATTGGCCAGAGCTCGCGCCACTGCCACCCTCTGGTTCTGGCCGCCGGAGAGCTGATTGGGGCGATTGTCCCTGCGATCAGCGAGACCTACTGCCGTGAGCAGCTCGAGAGCCCTTGCTCCGGCAAACGCTCGATCCTTCTTGGCGATGAGCATGGGCATCATGACATTCTCAAGGGCTGAAAACTCCGGGATGAGGTGATGATACTGAAAGACGAACCCCAGCTCTTGATTGCGAAGCCTCGCCCGTTCCAAGGAGCTAGCCTGGCTCACATCGATCCCCTTGAGAAAGAACCGGCCAGAGGTAGGCGTGTCGAGGAGCCCGATCATGTTTAAGAGAGTGCTCTTTCCGCTGCCGCTGGGGCCCACGATGGCCACGAACTCTCCGGCCTTGATCCTGACGCTGACGTCGTCTAAAGCCCGAACTTCTACCCCGTTTCCATAGATCTTGCTGATGTTTTGGAGCACAATTATATCGTCATTCAATTGCTATCGCCATTTTGCCATTCCCTATCCTCAATGGCGAAATGAGATATAAAACTAATCTAAAAGTTGTTCAATGGGCGTTGTCCGCGGTGACGGGATACGCTTATGAAGGCCTAGCTGGAATACCGGGTGAGCCAAGAATCTAGGTTTGGGCTGATCTCATGTTCTTAGGAGTAGACCACGGAACCACTGCCATCAGATTTGCCACCCCGGAGGGGCACTGCTGGGACCTTGCCAGAAAGGAGGCGAGCCTTAGTTCTTCAGAAGAGATCCAAAAGCTGATCATTCGGAACCTGGGCTCGGAAGATATCGACCTTGTGGCCCTCTCATACTCCATGGGAGACGGAATCAGCCGGATTATGAGGCTCGCGGACGCCCCGAATCGCGGATTAATCCGCAGGGATGGAGCCGGGCTTCATGTCGGCGGAGGCACAAAGGTCTTTGAGGCCATTGCCGCCTCCGGCTGGCCGGCCATACTCCTGCCCGGCATCCACCGCGATAGCGACATCGATCCGAGGCTGAAGGTCTTCTCGCACGGCATGAGCCCGGAGAAGGTGGGCCTGGCCTATGGAGTTTTTAAGAGCATCAGTGAGAGCTTCATCGTATGCGATGCCAGCTCCAATACAGTATCGTTTGTTGTTCTCGATGGAAGGATCATCGGTGCCATAGATGCTCCCATCTTTGCCCCAGGATTGATGCAGGGGCCACTGGATGTGCAGGCCATCAGAGACGTTGACTGCGGAATGATGACGGCAAACGAAGCTTTCAACAGCGGCGGCATTCTATCCAAGATGGGGGTATCAAGCCTTGAAGAATGCTCCCAGCAAGAGGAGGAGCACGCTTTGAGATCGCTCTCATTGTTCGCAGCCATGGAGATTGCCGCCCTTCTGGTCCTCTCTCGCGAACGAGGCCAGCCGAATCCCGATCTCTTCCTGGCGGGAAGCCCCGCGGCGAGGATATGCGAAGAAGTATCCGGGCTTTTGGGCAGGAATGTCTTGCCGCTGGACCGATATGCTGCAGCTAGGGGATGCGCAAGGATCGCTGAAGACGTATTCAAAGGCAAAAAGAGCATTTTGGGGTTGGAAGTAGGCCTGTGAACTCGTCTATGGCTCAAATGTTATTTTTGCTGAAAAAAGAGGCGATAGGATTTGCTCTCGCCCTCAGAAATGAAACTCTACATGGAAGGGTATGTAGAAGATCCACACGAAGTATACTGCCATCAGGATGAGTCCCAGTGGGACGCCAAGCTTTGCCCATTCCTTGCTGGAGATGCCGAGCTTACCTGCAGAGATGATGTTGGGGATGTTTCCTGGAATCAGCATGCCACCGGCGATGAGCAATCCCATTAGAACCGCCTTAATTTGAGTCAAGCTCATGGCCGGACTTATCTCGGCAGCCGTTAGCGTGGCATTATCAAGAATTGCAGAGACCATGTTGACCCAGTAGAGGATCTCTGGCGATATGCCGAGGACGTACTTGTCTATAACAACCTTCATTCCAGCGCCTAATAGCAGAAGAGCCATGACGAAGACATAGACCTTAATGGCCCTCATGCCCACATCTTTCAGGCCGCCGTCATCTTCTTCACTCGCTTTGGATTCCACGGCCTTGGCTTTGCCGGTAAAGAACATGGCCAGAAGGCCCATAGCCAGACAGCCGGGAATAATGTAAATAGCGAGCTGGTTGAAGAGGAAGAAGAATGCAGCATGGAAAGGTTCTCCCTGCAGCTTGGTGATGGCAATGGTGGAAAGCGGCTCGCCTACGGGAGTCAGAACTGCACCAAGGCCAATGGAAAAGCATGCGATGATGACTACATTGATTTTGGTCTGCCTGTCAAAGGGCATGCAGTTCATGAGCTCTACCAGGAGCAAAGAGGCGATGATGGCCGTAATAACGCTTGAAAACATGCCCAGGAGAGCAACAATCAAGAATACGATTATTTTAGCTGGAACCTTTTTGGTGATGGAATTCATTGAACTTTGGACGTAATTTTTTCCATAATAGAAGAGAAGGCCTGCGACCAGCACCGCGGGAACGATTCCCTTTACTATCGGCTCTTTAATGGCCTCCATTACTATTTCCATGTTCCAGCCAATGAGCTCCGCCTGGTGTTCGGTGTAGCCCAAGGAAGCCATTAAAGCCTCTTTGTTGTAGAAGCTGGATATCGTTACCGCCAATATTCCCATAACAAACAGAAATGCCTCAAGGTTGTGCTCAATCTTCTTGACCATAAATGGTCCAACGAGCACAATAAGGACTATAGCTAATAAACCAAGGTCTAACGGGTCAAACTGCACAATTATTCCCTCCAGTATCTGATGATCGTTATTTGCTTTTCCGACCCATGGCCACATCTCTGCCACAGGTCGTCCTCATTGCTTGCAGATGCCGCATGCCGTTGCATACTCATGATGCAATTAAGGTGGCTTCGCAGCATAACCATTGACGGAATCCTTCGGTACAGACCGATTCGATCTGGGAATCCTGAGCGCGAACCACAGAGCCATACGATATTTATGGCTAGTCTACCATTTTTCCGAATTGGCTAAATGGTAGTTAACCTTTTCGGATGAAATACCATAAAAATCTCTTTTCGCACGCAATACAATCTAAAAAAGCGCCAAAAAATTTTTAAAGAGATTTAATTCATTGAAAGATGTTAGGCAGACCGGAACCGGATGGCATAAACAGTATGTACTGTATCGGTCTTTGCTGGAGGTGGTCTAGGCCCCTGTAAAGTGAACTCCTGTACAGACTGCATGCGCAATCCGGCCTACCTGCTAACTCATTGATTTATTGGTTTTTAACCTTTTTGGTATAATGGTAAAAAAGGAAATTAGCCAAATACCAGGCAGAATTTAAATACGGATCCGCAGTCCAATCTTCGGGACAGAAGGCAAAGAAAGATAATGACCCCCACAGTCTTATGTGGGCGGACAGGAAGATAGAGCGAATCCGATTGAGAACAGATTGCTGAAAAGTTATGCTCAGGTGTGAATTATCGCTATCCTATGATATATCGGTTAGGCTCAGGGGCAAATATGGCTCACAAAGACCGTTGATCGATATCCTGAGAGTTGCCCACCGAGAAGAGCGAAGAGACGAAATAATCATGCGTTGCGCGAAATATGATGATTTTCAAATTATGCGAGCCAAGAAGCATGTTGATCTGCCCATTTTGTGCTGACCTTGGAAACAACCAATATAGGGAGTTCATCGATGGCCCATATATGATCCGTTAATCCTGCGTGAGGGTTATACTCACATGCTATGGAGTCGCGACGTTTTGAACATTTTTGGCGCTCATTTGCCGCCCTGCATCCTCCTCAGGCTCTTAATGATATCCACGGCCATAACTGAAGGTACTCTATCTAGCTGACAGGTTGTCAGTATCCTAAAGAGCTCATCCCGTTGCGCCGATGCCGTATGTTGAGCCACATACAACATTGCACCTTGATATCCTTCATCAACCAGGCTTTTTTGGACATGCTCCATAATGCCCTCATCGATGTTGATCTTCGTTGTGCCGATATCGTTAATCACTTTTGATAGTCTGTCTCTGCTAAAATTCAAGTTGGATTCAATCGAGACTGTAGATTCCTGCACAAAATTTAGAGCCTTCTCGGAAGCGCCATTCAGTATCATTTCTGATGCGAGCTTCTTCAAGGTCTTCCCTTGGAGAATGGCTTCCGCCTCTAAAGCCATGTACGCTTCTTGGGTAATTTCTATTCGGGTATATTTTACGCTGGGCATTTGCTCGCCGGGCCTTTTTGTTTTTTAGTCTGCCTTCATCAGTATTAAAAGCTATGGAAGATTTGCCATGAATTTAGCTTGCACTTACAAAAAGATGATGACTGAGCCATTATATCTTGGCATTTCCTGTAGAGTCCTAAAAGCTTGGCATTTCCCGAAAAGGCTAAATATCATGAATGGTTAAAAAGCGCGTTGGCGAGAAAATCCTAGTTGCAACGATTATCGCCAAATGCATAACCTCCAGGTCTAAATGAGTTTTCTCGCCAGACCACCTCATCAATGCAAATCTCCGTCGCAGATCCAAATTTTAACCTGTAGCTTGCTCGCGACCGCCGTGCCCGTTTTTAAGCTAAATCCGGCTGGCAAATCATCAGTTTTACATATTCTGTTAAAATCGGGATATCTTTCGCGGTCATCGGCTTCCAGTCTTCATCGACCATCGGCTCCCAGGCACCCCCTTTTTTCGCCCAATAGAGGATTTCGTCGATGTTGCATTGCCCCGAGGTCAATCCATCCACCTTATTCTCGAAGAATCCAAAGAATTTCCTTCCAATAGGACCATACTCTGCAAGATACCAATGCATATTCTTTTTATTAAAAAGATGCATGTAAATTATCTCTTCACCGATACAGGCATGATCATATGTTAGACCAGGCAGCTTGGCCAAATCGCTTGGTTTTAGATCGCTAAATTTACGACTCATGTCCTTAATCTCCGAGGCATAGTCCTCTCTATTCAGTTCGTCCTTCATTAAATATCCGCTCTATAGACCTCTGCACGCCAGTGCTATTCTCGGTCTTTTATGATTCATTAATAGTCATTTACCTTTTTTCAATAATGAAATAATCCATTTTCGGTATTGTGCCAAAAAGGTAAAATAGGTGAAAAGAGTGTTTACAGCAGGCAAACGGTTGAGGTGAATTAGATGACGGTTACAGGAATAACAGATCAAATGCTTCAATATGGGAAGGTCACTGAAGGAATATACAACAATAAGCCAAAACATCCAAAGGCTTATGGAATCAAACGGCCAGAGTCAATGAACATTATCGCTGCGCTGACAGGGCTCTTTTTGGTCTTAGTGCTAATCTATAAGTTTGTGTAAATAAAAATTAGAACAGCCAATAGGAGCTGGTATCCAACTATTTTTTGAGAATTGAACTCGTTTTATGTTGTGTTTTAGCATTTTGGCCCTGCATATCGTCTATCCAGCCAGCTTGCCCCCAATAAGAACGCCGCAGAGACCGCCATGCCAAGCAGAGGATACTTCTGGCCCAGGAAGATTGCTGTTGCACCCCCCCCAACCAACGCAGCCAGCGCACCATTTGGCGTAAGGCCCAGCCGGTCTTTGAAAAAACCGGCAATAACCGGCAAGAGCAGCCCGCTGGTAAAGACGGTATAAGCAATGAGCAGGGTCTTGATGATACCGGGCATTGAAACTGCCAATACCAAAGCCAAAAAGCCTAAGATCAACACAAAAAGTCTCGAGACTGCCATCAATTTAGGTTCACTCGAACCGGGACATGCCTTTCTGTAAATATCCAGAGTCAGAATGGAAGTGACTGTCATGAGGCTCGTGTCCGCTGAGGACATGAATGCAGCCAGGAGAGCTGCCGCGACCAGGCCCTCAGTAGCGGGCGACAGTAGCCCGGTCAGAAGCACTGAGAACGCCTGCTCCGGTGATGATGCAGGATAAAGCGATCTGGCGAAAAGGCCCAGGGATGTGATCAGAAAGGCCAGGGGAATTAGGATGATGGCTGCGATCACAACAGATGCTTTCGCGTCCTTCGCGCTTTTGGCTGAGAACAGACGCGAATACATATCCGGCCCGACCAGATATGCTGAGCCGACAACCAGTAACATGGACAATACATCCCAGCCGCCCATCTCAACTGAAGTGGGAAAGCTCTGGCCCAGGAGCACACCCGGTCCGGCAGCCTCTAAGGCACTGGAAAAGAGGACGATCATCCCCACTAATATTATCATGAATTGCACAAGATCAGTCCTTATTACCGAGCTCTGTCCTCCATGGACTGTATATAGCACGAAGACCGCCGTGCATGCCACCATGAATATAGTCTCTCCTCCCCCAAATACTGCACTGAGTACTTGGCCAGAGGCCACGATCTGCACCGCAATGACACCCACCCAGGATACAACAATGAGAACTGAGGCCGCAAACCTTGTCTTTTCTCCATAAAAGGAGCCCACTAGCTCGGGCAGAGTGCAACATCCGGTAGATCTCACTTTCTCGGCAAAAAATGCAGCCAGCACCAGAAGGCCTGCGGTCCCTGAGAGCATCCACCAGGCCCCAGGCAAGCCATTAGAGAAGCCCAAACCCGCCATGCCAAGAGTTGAAGATGCGCCCACGATGCTGGCGCAAAATGTGCCTGTTAGAAGAACAAGCTTTATGCTCCGCCCTGCCAGGTGGAAATCCTCAAGTCCTTTCATGGGCAGACCCCAGGCACCTATGGCGAGCATCGCGAGCAAATATATTATTATTACGACGACAGCCAAATCCATGAACCATGCCTCATATATTGTAAACCTTTTCGTTTGATGGTAGTTTACAAAACTATAAAGCTTTTGCTGCAGCTGCAGTTTAAAGACCCGATCGTGATGATGGCGACCCTGGCCACAACGTGCGACGACACACCCACAACGACTGTGAAGCAGGACATCTGCATAAATGCAACAAAAAATGCAATAATATCATTAGCGATCCTAGCCGGAGCCGGGATCGCAGAATAAAATTAGGATTTACCTGACTCCTGCTCTGCTATCAGACCACTTATTCAATACATATGGCAGTACGACTGTCAAAACGCCAAGTACTATTACGGCGATCAATTGATCCGCGATGTTTCCACCTCCTTTTTGGCAATTAATACATTAGGCAGGACGTTTTCCTACTGCATCCCACATAAACTTTTTGGCTCCCATCGGTTTGATGAGAAAGCTGCTCATCGAACATTGGCGACAGGACGCACACCTATGGCTCGACTTCGACAGGTATCCTCGCAGAAACATTCTGATCTAAATACTATGCATGCCAACTCAACAATTCTGGGTAATTCGGATATGACAGAGGCATTTGTATACACGGAGACAGATCGAACAAAATCCCGATGGGTAGCGAGAGCATATCAGGATTTTGTAAATAACACAGGCAGAAGAAGAACCACTCTACGAGGACTATTCTACCACGCACTGCAGATGAAGGCCTCAGACTATCCCATTTGCGGTGGATTTGTAGGAGAAATCAGAATCACAAGGCCATACCATGAGAGCGACGGGGTGAAGCTTCTCAAATGGATGAGCAAGGCAAGAAGTCTGGGATTCATTCCTGCCGACGCTATACTCGATGAGACTGCAGGAGAACAAATATTCATGCCGGATATAGCTCAGGATCGGACCTATTCCCTGGAGGTTTGGGTCGCTAAGTCCGCCTTAAATCCGCTGCTTTATCCAATCTGTCAGAGACACGGGGCAGCTCTCGTCTCAGTCAATTGCAAGGCATCAGATAGGGCGATTTCTGACCTATGCCAGCGCTGCCGCCTGCCGACCACCATCCTCTGCCTGTCCGACTTGAGTCCCAGCGGCGCGTTCTTCAGCGAAAATCTGGCGACGAAGATTGCCAGGATCAAGCCATCGACGAGCAGCATGGATATAAAACTGAAATGCATTGGCCTCAAGCCGGAACAAGTAATCGATTGGGGACTTCCCCTTATCAATGCAAATATGGGTTCAAAAGAGGACTATAGCTCATTCAAGAGCTACCTCAAGCCATACCCCATTGATCCAAGAAAGATGGCAGAACTGGATTGTTTAGAGGTCCATTATCCAGATGGCGTCGCTGGTTTCGTTGACGAGTGCCTATCAGAATATACAAAAAAGTAAATTAAAGCCAGATGGCTGTCCAGATGGCCGGCCATAAAATCTCTTCACATGGAAGATATTGCTATCACCACAGCTACGACTGCAGCCGCGACCACTAAGATATTTCTCCACTCGATATGCATAACTTCATCATTGCTGCGCTTTGGCCTGTGAGCCACCACCTCAGCGATTGTCTTTTCGTGCTGCAACATAGCATCGCTCTTTACAACTGTCATGAATCTCACCTCCCAAATCATGGCGCTGGAATAACCCGTGCCGCGTTGCATATAGAAATCTCTAGGAGAAAAACTTTCCTGAGCCTTTGATCCATAAATTGCTATGTTTTCAGATCGAATCGCTCTGGAGCTTTCGGCCAGGATGACTTCGATAGACTCTGGCATCGCTCGAAATCTTGCCTTCCTGAGCCAAGATTCGGACCTCAGTCGCGACGGACTCGCTTCTCTCCTGGAACTGCTGGACAACCAATTTTTCAAGCGACTTCTTGTCAGCGATTTTGCCTTTATTTATTCCTGGGCAGCTCTTGTTGCAGGATATGTTTAGTATTATGTCGCCTTGCTGCGTGGTTTCCTCCTCCACACGAAAGGGAAAAAGCCGGCAGGCTTTTGGCCGGACGGAGTAGATCGTGCAGCCGTTATCATAAAAGACACAGGTAGTATCCGCCTTGCTTTTCATTACAGGAAAATCCAGGATTATTCTTTTTCCAGAATCATCAACGTGAACTATTTTTCCACCATATCCATAAAGCGTATCCACAAAATCGCAAGGTTCAAGGCCTGATTCGCGACTAATATTTTCAATATCCTTAGCAGTCATGTAGATCAGATTCGACTTTTCCCAGAACTCCTTGAGCCTCTCTAATGGGACCAAATCGCCAAATTCCTCAGGCCTCTTGTGATGGCAGCAAGTGCCACATCTAAGGCACTTGAATCTGATATTATGAAAGACGGTCTTTATAAAAACGCGCGGCAACGTTGATCCCCGAAAAATAAAAAAAAGAAGAACACGACTTACAGGGTCGTATTCTTGGGATGCTTTTCGGCCAGAACTTTCAGTCCCAGCTCCTCAGCAGACTCTGCCTTCATGATATCCACCATTGCAGCGGCTGGGAAGATCATGGGGGCGTTCTCAATGGGCCCGTAGAGGTAGTAGTCAGCGCCTACGATTCCGGCCACCAGGTTGGAGCCGATATCGACAGGAGAGAAAGCCTCCTTGTGCTGCTTCTTCCACTTCTTCATCCAGTCCCAGGCGGAGGCACCATTATGGAATCCGGCACCAACCGGCAGGCCATACAGAGCCTTGACGGCAATTACGGCGCGATAGGTTGCGCCAGAGCCGGCTCCGAGAGGCATGGCTGCGACATCGATGAGGGGCCTGGTGATGCCGCACTCCTTGGCGTACTCCATCAGGCTCTTCTTGGCGCC
>JAJRAX010000043.1 GCA_028679775.1 Methanothrix sp.
AACCACCAAAAACAACCAAACCACAACCACCATCCAGATATGCTTACCAAAGCTACCTAATCCTTTTTCAAGCCTGCTCATGCCTGATATCCTGCCGTTAGTTGTAGTTTTTGTCGTAGGAGCCATATTTTCCGGCTATGAGCTTCTGAGCACAACCTATCCAATGACCTGTTACTTCATCTTGAGAAATTCGCGCTCAATCTACGCATATTCGATAATTTACGGAATTATCAGTGTTATTTTTATGGTAGGCATTGATTATTTCGGGATTTTTAAATGTGTAGTAACCCCTGTTCTCTCAAATATCTGGGTGCAGGCGGTGTTTGTGGGAATATCCACCAAAGCGTTCTTGCACATAAGATTCTTCAACGCCGATCCAATCCCAATAGGCTTCGAGACAATCGTTTATCTTTTCGAGCCGATGCTTCTAAAACAAATCAACCTTGATGATTACAATGCAGTAGAGGAATACATCCTCAAGACTTCAAAGGGATACTCAAATCTGGCTGAAGTTCTCATAATCATTGAAAGACATCTTCCCTCAAATGATCGCGATCTGTCAATGGCCTTTTTGCAGGACACGAAGACCGAATTAGATGGTTATATCGACGATGATAAGAAAATATTGGTGGCAATGGAAAAATACCTGCGAGAATATGGATCAAGCAGCTTTCAAAGAGCTTTCCCTCCACGAAATTGAATTATCTACGAACTCGATTGTAACTATCATCCCTGGAGAATGTGATGTCCACAGAATCAACCACCATCGTCCAGCGCCTCTGGAACTACTGCAACGTGCTCCGTGACGACGGCGTGAGCTACGGCGACTACGTAGAGCAGCTCACTTACCTCCTATTCCTGAAGATGGCAGACGAGCAGACCCGCCCGCCCTTCAACAAAAATTCCAGGATCCCGCCTGGTCTGGACTGGCAGAGCCTCCTTTCCAAAGACGGCGCAGAGCTGGAAGAGCAATACCGCCGCATCCTCGAAACGCTTGGCAAAGGGCCGGGCATGCTGGGCGTGATCTTCCGAAAATCGCAAAGCAAGATCCAGGACCCGGCAAAGCTGCGCCGCCTGGTAGAGCTGATCAACGGCGAGACCTGGGTGGGCCTGGATGTGGATGTCAAAGGGGCCATCTACGAGGGGCTCTTGGAGAAGAATGCCGAGGACGTGAAGGGCGGCGCTGGCCAGTACTTCACACCTAGACCGCTCATCCGGGCAATGGTGCAAGTGGTACGACCCAAGCCGGAAGAAACCATCTACGATCCGGCCTGCGGTACAGGCGGCTTTCTCCTCGCTGCCTATGACTATCTTTCCGATCGGAAGAGATTCGATCTGGACATAGAGCAAAAGATATTCCTCCGGCTCGGTACCCTGCGCGGAAAGGATGTGGTGGACGGCGTTGTCAGGCTGTGCGCCATGAACCTCTACCTGCACGGCATCGGCGGCGAGGAGAGCCCCATTGAGGTAGGCGACTCTCTGATCTCATACCCTGCCGATCACTACGATCTGGTGCTCACCAATCCGCCTTTCGGCAAGAAGAGCAGCGTTACCATCGTCAACGGAGAGGGCAAAGCTGACCGGGAGTCTCTCTCCTACAACCGCCAGGATTTCTGGGCCACAACCTCCAACAAGCAGCTCAACTTCCTGCAGCACGTTCGCAATCTGCTCAAGATCAACGGCCGGGCAGCGGTTGTGTTGCCGGATAACGTCCTCTTCGAGGGCGGAGCAGGCGAGACTGTGCGGCGAAGGCTGCTGCAGGACTGCGACGTGCACACGCTGCTGCGCCTGCCAACAGGCGTCTTCTACGCCCAAGGGGTCAAGGCCAATGTGCTATTCTTTGATAGAAAGCCAGCCGGCGAGACGCCTTGGACGGATAAGCTGTGGATCTACGACCTGCGAACCAATCAGCACTTTACTCTCAAGACCAATCCGCTCAAGCTGGAGGATCTGCAGGACTTCATCAAATGCTACAATCCTGAGAACCGGCACGACAGAAAGGAGACGGAACGCTTCCGGGCCTTCAGCTATGAGGATCTGGTGAAACGTGACAAGGCCAGCCTGGATATCTTCTGGCTCAAGGACGAGGGCCTGGAGGACTCCGACAACCTGCCCGATCCGGCAGTTCTGGCGCGGGAGATTGTGGAGAGCCTGGAGACTGCGCTGGAGCAGTTCCGGGGAATCGAGGAGGAGCTGAAAGAGACAGACTGACTGCCAGATATAGCTCGAAATGCCTCTATGATTCTGACTACTGAATCACTGCCTTTCGGCCTTCGTTGGCGACGCACGAACGAGAGCATGTGCAGATGTGCGTTCTCATGCAGCCCACAAGCCCCCAACTGTAACCATCGATCCTTGAGCTACTTCTCTGCGTTCTCCCGGCCCCGCTTGCATGCGGCCCCACGCGCACGGGCGGGCGCTTGCCCACGCGGGCGGCCTGGGGGGCGGCGCGCGAGAATGCAATGCAATTCAGATAAGTGAACTCCCTTGAAGAATCCTCAGATGGCAAAGGATAATTACTTTTAAAGCGAATTGTCTGATGCATGAACTCTGCCGCAGAGATAAGCCTGTCCAAAGAGATCGTCAGCGCCAAGTCCAGAGTCTATCGTTTCTCAGTAGTGATTGAGAAGGATAAAGACGGATACTTTGCTTTCGCCCCCGAATTGCAGGGCTGTTACTCCCAGGGCGACACTTACGAGGAAGCCATTGAGAATATCAAAGACGCCATTGCTCTGCATGTGGAAGACCGACTTGATAGCGGTGAAGAAGTCCCTCAGTCGGAATCCATCAGCCTCACATCTTTGGAAGTCGCAGTATGACGGACAAGTTGCCAAGGGTGAACGCTGCCGATGCGGTCCGTGTCCTTGAGAAAGCTGGCTTCTTTCTAGCCCGTCAGAGCGGTAGCCATCGGATCTACAAGAACGCAGAGGGGCAGAGGGTCACAGTGCCATACCATTCTGGCAAAGAGCTTCATCCGAAGATTTTGAAGAACATTTTGAGAGATGCGCACATGACCCCCGAAGAATTTCTTGAGCTGATGAAATAGCGAACAGCCATTTAATGTCGATGTCATTATGATATCAATGCCTGTTGCATGAGGGCATCAGTCCGCCCAAGCTTTCCGCTTCCGGCCCCGCTTGCATGCGGCCCCACACGCACGGGCGGGCGCGAGCTCACGCGGGCGGCCTGGGGGGCGGCGCACGAGAACGCAAAGCGAGGTATTGGAAGATATTCGTTTCTCATCATATTTATTTACTATCCGATCATTTGTGGATCCGAGGAGAATATGAAAACCCTTCATGAGATCGAAAGTATTCTTAGAGATCAAAAGCCAATCCTCCGGCAAAAGTTCAGGGTCAAAGAGATCGGCATATTCGGCTCTTTCGTGCGAGGCGAACAGAAGGATACCAGTGATCTGGATTTGCTCATCGATTTTGAGGAACCGATCGGACTCATCCGTTATGTGGGATTGCAGAACTATTTGAGCGACAAGATCGGGGAGCAGGTAGACCTGATCACAAAATCAGGGATCAAGCCGAGGATTCGGGGACATATCCTGAAAGAGGTAATCTACGTATGAAGGAACGGGATTACGGGAGTTCTATCGAGGATATTATTGAGCACATGAAGTATGCAGAAGAATTTATAAAGTGCATGACATTTGAGGAATTCGCAAATGATAAAAAGACCGTTCTTTCGGTGACAAAGTGCATCGAGATTGTGGGAGAGGCTACAAAGCATATTCCAGATTCGATTAGAGAAAAATACCCAGAGATCCCTTGGCGAGACATGGCGGGAATTAGAGATCGGTTAGTTCATGGCTACTTCAAGGTTAACCTGGAAATTGTCTGGGTGACGGTGGCTATGGAATTTCCTGAGATTCGACCGATGATGGAAAATGTACTGGCGGATGCAGATATCTAAGCATCAGCCTGATGTCACACGGCCACACCGGACCAATGTGCATGGGCGTGTGTGCGTGTTCCCCGTCGTCCCTGTGAGCCATCTCTCCATTCATCCTAGCCCACTATTATTCCGCATCCTCCCTTTCCCGCTCGCGGGACGTCGTCGCCCCGCATGCTCCCGGCCCCGCTTGCATGCGGCCCCACACGCACGGGCGGGCGCGGGAGCGCGGGCGGCCTGGGGGGCGGCGCACGAGAATTGAAGTTAGCCACGTGAAACCGTGAAGAGCCGCATATGATTTGCCTTGCAATTGCCCTAAACTCAGAACCCAAGCATACATTTATTTTCAAGAACCACATAGTAATAAAGAATGCAACCTGTTAAAATAATCATAGAAAAGCATTTTGACGGCTATGTTGCCTATCCTGTGGGCATTAAAGGGATAATAGTAGGAGAAGGCGACACATATGAAGAAGCCCTTTCTGAGGTAAAATCCGCTATACAATTTCATATTGAAACCTTTGGCAGAGGGGTCATTGAAGCAAACGAGATCAGTGAGACCTTCGTAGCTGAAGTGATAGTGTGACAAAGTTTCCGAGAGATGCACCAATAGCAAAGGTGCTCAAAGCCTTGGAAGCCCTGGGCTTTGAGATAATCCGAGAAGGCAACCATATTTCCTTGAGTAGAATAAATGCAGACGGAAGTCGGACGCCACTAACTATGCCTAATCATAAGGAAATCAAGAGCTCTACATTGTTGTTGATACTGAGGCAAGCAGGAATAACAAGAGACGAGTTTATAGAGATCTTTAATAAACTTTGATCTAGTGAAGATATTCTCGCGAGATCTTTGTCAAAACCATGCGATTAGGGTTTTTCGCTTCCGCTCCTCCTGCCTGCCGGACGTCGTAGCCTGCGTGCACCTGGCCCGCAGCCCGACAGCCCATACGCATGGGCGGGCACGAGAATGGGGGCGGGCCCGGCCCCGGCAGGCGGCACGTGGGGATTTTTATGAGCCAAATCAGCAATCTGAAATCGAAGTCAGACTGATTGCGCTTTCGAAAAGGTCAAATGTCTTGCCCCCATTATTTAAAGTGGGAAAATACATGACAGACCAGATTCAGCCAGTGCGTGAGATGATAATCGATATACTTCGCAGGAATGGAGTAAAGAGAGCATCATTTTTTGGGTCTATCGTGAGGGGTGAAATGACTGAAGATAGCGATGTCGATCTCTTGGTTGAATTCGAAGGCAAAAAGAGCCTTTTGGACCTGGCCCATCTGAAGAATGAGCTGGAGGACTCCATAAACAGGCGCGTTGATCTTCTTACCTTTAAATCGCTGCACCCCCGCCTCAAAGACCGAATTCTGGCAGAACAGGTTCCGATTCTATGAAGAAGGACCCTTTGGTTTTCCTGGGTCATATCCTGGACAGCATTGAGATTATCGAGTGCTATTCCAGAGGAAAAACAGAACTCGACCTAATGAATTCGGTCGGCTTGCAGGATAAAATCATCCGGAGAATAGAGATAATCGGAGAAGCTGTGAAAAACCTACCAGCAGATTTGAGACAGGATCATCCTGAGGTTCCCTGGAGAGATTTGGCGGGAATGAGGGATATCATAATCCATCAGTATTTTGGAGTGGACCTCGAGACCGTCTGGCTCGTGGCAACAGTCGAGCTGCCGGTGCTGAAGGCCAATATCCTAAAGATCCAAGAAGAGCTCAGAGAAGAGGCTTGATGCCTCCCTATGCCGCAGAAAAAAACATGATGACGTCATAATCAGGTATGAGAAGGGCCCGGTTGTGGGAATGACTTTCCTCAATGCAAGCTAGAGGCAAAAGCCACAGAACGAACATTAATTGACGTTATTGCCTTGAGCCACTATCCTCTCCCATCCCTACCCGCCCAGGCTTTCCGTTCCCGCTCCTCCTGCCCGCCGGACGCCGTCGCTCTGGATGCTCCCGGTCCGCTTGCATGCGGCCCCGCACGCACGAACGTGCGCGGGAGCGCGGACGAGCACGGTTCCGGCAGGCGGCGCGCGAGAATTCGAAGCGAGGCATTGGAAGATAGCAAGAGCAGAGATCTGCAGGCAGAAGAGTTCGCTTAGCGATTTTGGCCTCAGTAATTCTTAAGATGCTGGAAAAACTGGATGCAGAGACATTAAAGGATAATTGGGAGATGAAGGCGGGAGCAGCATTCGCCACTTGCGGTTCTCGCCTCCTATTTGAATGGACGCATGGAAAGATCATTCCATTAAACTTGGTTTAAATCAAGTTAATTTACTTAAAGCTTCCGGTTGAATTGCAGGGGCGCGTCCAGAGACTCTTGAAAAAGAAAAAAAGGCATTATTCTCTCCTGTTCGTAGGACACTTATATCCCATTTCTGAAATTTAATAATTCTTTGCATAATAAATATTACAAAAAATTCTAAATGCTAGGGGAATAGCAAATGAATCCGAAATCGTTCAGGCTGCTGCCAGAGAGCTGGATACGAATGTGGTGGCCGAGATTCCACGAGACCCAACAATCCAGGTCTGCGAAAGCAAGAATGCGACAGTGATCGAGGGGTTGCCAGGTTCGCCTCTGGCAGATAGATATCGTATGCTGGCGCGCTTTATAACGTTGGGGTAAAGGGGTAGAGAAGACCCATCTCTTTCAGGGGATGGGATGAATCGTACCCCTTTCATTACTTTCGCTCCGCGTAGATCAACTATATCTAATTTCATGCCTATTTCTGCCTAACCGTTAACCTTCAGACTCGCTTGGTCGGGAATA
>JAJRAX010000407.1 GCA_028679775.1 Methanothrix sp.
GTCAAGTAAGTGCAACCACCGCCGGCCACCACATCCACCCGGTTATAGACCATCTGGGGAGCGATGTTGTTGTAATGGGCCCGGTAATAATCGTGGGAGGCACAATCCGCCGGTGTCGCATGTGGAAATTCACAGGTAAAAACCAAACCGGTGGACTTGCCATAGAGCAATTTGGCCGCTTCGAGCACAGTCATCATGGGCTGATAAGCACGTGTGGAATCCATCGTGAAAAGATCATTTTCTCCGTCTGAAGGCGGATAAGTAGCGACAAATCCCGAGCGGGACAGTTCGCCTGTCATGTAACAGGAAGTGGTGGGAGCCGAGTCGCCAATAGGCGCATTGGAAGAAGAAGTGCGCACCGTACCACAGAGGTAAGGATCAATATACAAGGCTGGTTTTTCGGGAGTCAGCAACCATTGGTACCAACGGGCAGCTGAAACCGTCGCCAGAGAGCAACCATCGGGAATAAGCAGTATGACATTTCTCACAGGACGCACCGGACGTTCTACCCGCCCGGTGGTCAACTGTGCTTGTTTTAATACGAGTAACTTGTCCTGGTTCCCGGCAACAGCAACAACCGGACTCCACACTTGCAGCCCCAACAGGACCACGCTTAAAAACAGAAATTTTATTTGCTTTTTTTCAATAAACAAGTTAATCATTATCATTCAATTAAATATACATATTCAGGATTGCTTCGTAGAGTTCCTGCTTGCCGCTGATCTGTCTGGGTTCTCCTTTCGATTTGGCGTAAGCGTAAACGTCCTCCAAAGATAGCTTTCCTTCTTCAAATTCTTTGCCTTTTCCGGCATCAAAAGATGCGTAACGATCAGAAACCATCTTTTTGTCAGATGATTTTTCCAACAGGTCAGCAGCGGCGATTAAGGCACGGGCCATGGTATCCATACCGGAAATATGGGCAATAAACAAATCTTCCGGGTCGGTGGAATTACGACGAAGTTTGGCGTCAAAGTTCGTACCACCTCCCTGCAAACCTCCGTTCTGCAAGATA
>JAJRAX010000308.1 GCA_028679775.1 Methanothrix sp.
GATGATATCCTGATTTTGGCAGATCCCTACGACAAATATGACGATTACTGTGACGGGTACTCATTTGTGAATGCCAACCGCTTTTACTTCATGTGGTTTGACGCTCTGTATTTCGATGACATCACCTGGCGAACAATGATAACAGCCACGCCAAAGGATGATTCCGATTGGATAAAAAATTAGGCGAAATCACTTTCTCTTTTTTTCTATATTCTCGCGCCCCTTCATCCTCGCTCCCACCAGCCTTTTCGTAGCCTCCTCTTTCGGATAGAGCATCACCTCGTGGGAGTTTGCCGTCTCAATGATCCTCCCCTCATCCATGACCGCGATTCTGTCCGCGACTTTAAGAGCAATCATGAGGTCGTGGGTGATGTAAATCATTGCAAAACCCTCTGAATTTTGCAGGCCTTTGAGAAGCCGCAGAACATTTGCTGCAGTCGATACATCGAGGGCTGAGGTGATCTCGTCTGCGATGAGAAGCTTGGGCCTCATGACAAGTGCCCTGGCTATCGCTACCCTCTGCCTCTGTCCTCCGCTCAGGCTTGCACAGTGCCGGCAGAGGAAATCGTCGGAAGAAGAGAGTCCAACGGACTGAAGGGCCCTCTTCACAAGATCGACTCTCTCGATCTCTAATTCCAGGCCATTTATATCCAGAGGCTCTTTGACTGCATCAAGCACAGTGAACCGGGAGCTGGTTGAGCTGATTGGGTCCTGAAAGACGATTTGAATCCCCCCGTACGCGGACCCGAATCGGTCTCCATTCATCTGGTTTCCCTTGAAGATGATCTCACCTGCAAGAGACCCCATGACTCCGGCCAGCAGATGAGCCAGAGTCGATTTTCCAGAGCCAGTCTGGCCTACCACAGCCAGCACCTCGCTCTCCCGGACGCTGATGGAGGCATCTTTGACTGCATAAAGCATCTTTCCGCTGGGCAAACGGTAACTATAATTTAATCCAGAGGCCTGCAAAAGCGTGGCTATGCCTCCCATATGACATGCTACTTCTCGTTCACCTCTTCTTAGCCCACTGCTATCATCTGCCATCTTCAGTTCTGGTGGCCTCTCCCGGCACAGGTCGATCTTCTGGGTACACCGGCTGTAAAAGGGGCAGCCCAGGACCTGTCCTACAGGGGCCTCTCCTGGAATTCCCCACAGGTCTCGATAGAGGAATATGCCAGGCGTGGAATTGAATAGACCCCTTGTGTAGGGATGAATTGGATCGTCAATCATTTCGGCTGTGTCTCCCCGTTCCATGATCTTTCCAGCATACAGGACTATCAGCCTGTTTGTTACTGCAGAGAGGAATGTGATATCATGGGATATGAGAATCATGCTGCAGCCGGTATCCTTTTGCAGTTTAATGAGCAGATCTCGAATCTCCATCTTGGTGAAGGCGTCAAGAGCACTCGTCACCTCGTCGAGTATCAGGATATCCGGACTGCATGACAGAGCCATAGCAATGAGCGCCTTCTGTCTCATCCCTCCGGAAAGCTGATGTGGGTAGGAGTCCAGCCAGACAGGGTCAAGCCCTACGAGCTTGAACAAATTGCAGCATCTATCACTAGTCTCGGCATCATTCAGACCAAGATGCGAAATCATGGGCTCGCCCACCTGGTCGCCCACCTTGATGACCGGATTCAAGATTTCCAGGCTGTTTTGGAAGACTATCGCTATTCTTTTCCACCTGATGGCATCCAGGTCTCGTTCCGGCATGGTGACCAAATTGACGCCCCCAAAAATTATCGATCCAGTAATCTTTATGTTCTCTGCGAGAAGCCCCATTATGGCAAGAGCAATGGTGGTCTTTCCGCTTCCCGACTCACCGGCCAGGCCGAGAAGCTCTCCTTTCTCAAGGGTAAGGCCTATGCTGTCCACAGCACGGACCGACTTGCCGTCCAAATGGTACTCAACACAAAGTTCTTTGATCTCAAGCAGTGGCGTCATGATGGCCTCCTGGCTTTGAGCCTCGGATCAACGAGGCGTTCCATGTCTCTGCCGATGAATGCCAGACATAGCAGGAGAGAGATCAACGCGATCAGGGGCGGCATGAGCCACCACTGCCAGTAGGGTGTGAAATAAATCGATTTGAAGCTGGTGGCATAGTGAAGCATCATCCCCCAGCTCTTCGATGTCGGATCGCCCAATCCCAAAAATGCGAGACCTGACTCAGCCACAATGGCATGTGATGATATATTGAGAATGCTGACGAAGATTACTGGTAGTGCTTCTGGCATGATATGCCTTTTTATGATGTAAGATGGACCGGCCCCTTGAAGCCTGGCGGATATTATGTACTGCTGCTTTTTCATGGAAAGGGCTTGGGACCTCACAACCCTAGCCGGCTTGGCCCAACTGAGGAAGACCAAGACGAGTATGACGTTTACGATGCTCGGATTGAGAAATGCGGCTATTACTATCAGCAGAGGGAAATTAGGCAGAGCCATGATGATGTCGATTGTCCGGAGCAACGCCTTGTCCCAGTTCCCTCCAAGATAACCAGCCATCAGTCCAAGGATTCCTCCACCAAGACCTGCAATCAATGCCACAGCCAATCCGATGACCAGGCTCATCCTGGCTCCATAGCAGATCTGAGACCATATGTCCATGCCAAGCTCATCAGTGCCCAGGATATGATCTCTTCCAGGTGGCTCAAGGGAGTCTCCGGATATGGCAGAGGGCTCATAAAAGGTGATGAAGGGTGCAAATATTGCCATAAGGATGATAATAATGAGTCCTGCGACCCCCATTTTTCCAGCATTTGTGAACCTGCCGATCAAGTTCTCGGCTTTTTTTATTGAGTCTGCAATGAAATATGCATTCTTCGCAGCTTCTCTAAAAACCAGGTTAATCGAGGCTTTGATTGAGGCCTTGATTGCGACATCCCTATCTCTCAGGAAGGATTCATGGCTCATGCAGCCTCGTATGATGCAGTTCTCGGATCCAGACGTTCGTAAATGATATCCACCAAATA
>JAJRAX010000309.1 GCA_028679775.1 Methanothrix sp.
CGATAACACAGGTATCGGAATGACTGAGATTCTCGTGATCGGAAGCGGCCTTTTGGGACGCGCGGTGGCTCTCGCGTCCAGGAATAGCTGTGAGACAGCGCTAACGTACAACTCCAATCCTCCGAAAATTAAAGGTTGCAAGACTTATCAGATGGATATTACCAAGAGTGTGAATCTTATCAGAAGCATTAAGCCGAATTACATAATCCTGACCGCTGCCATGACCAATGTGGATCAATGCGAGGTGAATCGAGAAGTGGCATGGGAGATTAATGCCCTTGGGCCAAAAAATGTCGCATTCGCTGCGCGGGACATCAATGCTAAGCTGATCTACGTTTCCACAGATTATGTCTTTGACGGCCAGCATGGCATGTATAAAGAGAACGATGCAACCTCGCCCATCAACTACTATGGCGAGAGCAAGCTTGCAGGGGAGCGGTTTGTTCAAGAGATCCTAAAGGACTATGCAATTGCCAGAACATCCGTCCTCTATGGCTGGAATCCGGCTAGGCCAAATTTCGTCACGTGGGCAGTGGATGAGATGAAGAAAGGAAAGCGAATCAATATCGTAAACGACCAATACACATCACCAACCCTTTCCACAAATCTGGCGGACATGATCATGAGCATAAGGGACCAGATAGGTGTGTTTCACACCGGCGGCTCGGAGAGAATCAACCGCTTTGACTTTTGCATCAAAATTTCCAAAGCCTTCGACTTGGACGAATCTCTGGTGTGTCCCATCACCTCTGATCAGTTGTGCTGGAAGGCAAAGCGTCCCAAGGATTCGTCCCTCGATATCTCAAAAGTATCCCGGTTCGCAAAACCTTTAAATGTCGATGATGGTTTGCATGACATGGCAAGGCAAGGAATGGTGGTGGAATGAAGGGTTTAGTGCTATCAGGTGGCTTTGGCACAAGGCTTCGGCCTTTGACCTATTCTCAACAAAAGCAGTTAATACCAGTAGCGAATAAACCAATTCTCTTCTATGCCATTGAGGATATAATTGCAGCAGGAGTGCACGATATCGGCATAATTGTCGGTCCAAATCGAGACCAAGTGGAGAGAACTGTCAAGAACCGAATTTGGGATGCTAACATCGAATTCATTGATCAGGACGCACCGCGTGGGCTGGCACACACCGTGTTAATCTCCGAAGAATTCATAGATGGTGAGCCTTTTGTTATGTATTTGGGTGACAATCTCCTCTGCGATGGCATAGTCGATCATGCAGACCGCTTCAGAAGCTCTGGAGCCGATGCATCGATTTTGCTCACAGAAGTCACCCAGCCTGAAAGATTTGGCGTGGCTGAGCTGAACGAGCGAGGAGAAGTGGTCCGGCTGGTGGAAAAGCCAAAGATTCCGCCTTCCAACCTGGCCCTGGTCGGGGTTTATCTCTTCAAGCCTGTCATATTCGATGCAGTAAAGGACATCCGTCCTTCTTGGAGAAACGAGCTGGAGATAACGGACGCTATTCAGTGGCTCGTGGAGAAGGGCTATCATGTCCAGGCATCTGTTGTGAAAGGTTGGTGGAAAGATACGGGCATGCCCGATGATATTCTGAGCGCAAACAACCTCATATTGGATGAACTTGAGTCGTCGTGCTCAGGAGCTGTCATGGATGGGTCCATGATCCAAGGACGAGTTGCGATCGGTAAAGGAACTGTTCTAGAAAATGGATCCGTGGTCCGAGGACCGGCGATCATAGGTCGGGACTGCAAAATATCAAACTCCTACATCGGTCCCTTTACAAGCATTGGAGATGGCTGTGAGATCAACGACTCCGAGATTGAAGGCTCCATAGTGATGGACGGAACAAAGATCGACGTGCGGCGCAAGATTGTTGATAGCCTGATCGGTGCAAATGTCAGAATTTCTGAGAGCAGTAAAAAACCCCATGGATACAGGTTTGTGATCGGCGACAGCTCGGAGGTCAAGGTATGATCGAGGGAGTTAAAACTAAGAATCTCAGAGTAGTTCCAGATGAGCGTGGCTGGCTTATGGAGATCCTGAGATGTGATGATGAGATTTTCAAGAGTTTTGGACAGGTTTACCTGACTACTGCATACCCAGGAGTCGTAAAGGCCTGGCACTATCACAAGAAACAAACTGACAATTTTACTTGCATAAGAGGCATGATGAAGGTGGCCCTCTACGATGATCGTGAAGGCTCCAATACTTGTGGAGAGATCAACGAGTTTTTTGTGGGTGACAAAAACCCGGTGCTCATCAGTGTTCCTCCTTTGGTTTATCATGGTTTTAAAGCGGTAGGCGATGAGACCGCATACTTCCTCAGTGTGCCTACTTTGGCCTACAATTATAAAGAACCGGATGAGTTCAGGCTGCCACCGGATACGAATAAAATCCCTTATGACTGGCTGTTGACCCCAGGAAAAAGACACGGATGAGGCAGGATAATAACATGAGATTGCTGATTACGGGTGGTGCGGGCTTCATCGGCTGCAATTTTGTTAGGCATGTCCTGGAAGCACATCCTGGTTACGAGGTCGTCGTGCTCGACAAGCTAACCTACGCAGGAAGAAGAGAAAACCTCACAGATATTTTGAAAGAGATCACATTTGTCCATGGCGACATCTGCAATAGCGATGATGTCTATGATGCACTGAAGGGTTGCGACACCGTGGTGAACTTTGCAGCCGAAACGCATGTTGATAGATCAATCAACGATGCCGATGCCTTTGTCCGGACAAATGTTTTGGGCACTCATACGCTTCTTGAGGCTGCAAGGAAATTAAATCTGCAAAAATTTGTGCAAATTGGTACTGATGAAGTTTATGGAAGTGCTGAATCGGGCTCATTTATAGAGTCCGATCCACTCAATCCTTCCTCCCCGTATTCGGCTTCAAAAGCAGGCGCGGATCTTATGGCACATGCCTATTTTGCAACCTACGGACTTCCGGTTTCCATAACGAGAAGCTCAAACAACTTCGGGCCGTACCAATATCCGGAGAAGCTGATTCCCTTTTTCATCTTACGGGCTATGCGAGATGAAAAGCTTCCCGTTTACGGCTCTGGGCTTAATGTTCGTGATTGGCTTTATGTACGGGACAACTGCTCAGCGATTGATATGGTTTTGCACAAAGGTCAGCCGGGTGAGATCTACAACATAGGTGCCGCCAACGAATTGACAAACTTAAATATCACAAAGATGATTCTATCGCATCTGAAGAAAACTGAGAGCTTGATTGAACATGTTACAGATCGACTTGGTCATGACTTTAGGTATTCTATCAATTCCAGTAAGATTCGCGCCCTGGGATGGAAACCGGAGAGGAGTTTTGAGTCTGCCCTACAGGACACAGTCGACTGGTACATAAAAAATGAAGAATGGTGGTGCGGCCTGCTGTAGGCTGCATCATCAAAATTATTTTGTAATTGCATCTATGCCAGAAGAAAGGGTAATTTCAGCTTTAAAGGCAATCTCATTTTCTGCTTTGAATGTATCCGCCAAAGTATGCGTCACATAGTTTTTAATGGGATTCGATGCGTATTTTGGCTGTATATCGGTTCCAAGCTTCTCATTCAATATCCGGATCACATCATTGAAGCTGTACGCCTTTCCCGTCCCCACATTCAGGATGCCGTGATAATCCGACTTCATGGCCAGCCGCAGCGCCCGCACCACATCTTTGACGTAGGTGAAGTCCCTCGTCTGCGATCCGTCCCCGAAAATAAGCGGCGTCTTGCCTTCCCTCATCTCCCACAGGAATTGCGAAACCATATTTGCGTACTTCTTCTTGGCCTCTTCCTTCGGCCCATACACGGAGAAGAATCTCATGCCCGCCGAGTTTACATCGAATAGAATCTTGTAAAGCTCCGCCATCCGCTCCATAGCCAGCCGGGCCTCGGTGTAATAGTCCGCTACTTGAATCGTCATGTCCTCGCGATGAGGCGGCTGCAGGCCGTTGTAAAGAGATGAGGACGAAGCATAAACCACCCTGGCCCCGGACTTCC
>JAJRAX010000310.1 GCA_028679775.1 Methanothrix sp.
AAGCTGGTGCACCATCATATAAACTCATTTAATGATTTTATAGATAAGGGCCTGCAGAAGGTCATAGATGAGGTCGGAATCATCGAGACCAACATCGAGAATACCTACGTAAAGTTGGGCAAGATCCGGGTGGAAAAGCCAATGGTTCGCGAGGCGGACGGCTCCATCGAGAGGCTCTACCCCAATGATGCAAGGCTTAGGAACCTGACCTATGCCTCGCCAATCAAGCTGGAGATGACCATAGTCGAGGGCGAGACCGAGAAGGATCTGGTAGAGGCGGACATTGGCACGTTACCCATCATGCTGAACTCCAAGATCTGCAACCTCTTCGGCCTCACGGCAGACGAGATGATAACCTATGGCGAGGATCCATCCGATCCGGGCGGCTACTTCGTGGTCAACGGCTCCGAAAGGGTAATCATGACTTTAGAGGACCTGGCCCCGAACAAGATCCTGGTGGAATACAACCAGCGCTACGATGAGAACATCGAAGTGTCCAAGGTGTTCAGCCAGAGGCAGGGCTACCGATCGCTCGTCATTGTAGAGCGGGGCCGTCGTTCCATCCTGGAGGTATCCTTCCCGTCCGTATCAGGAAGGCTCAACTTCGTGACCCTCTTGCGATCGCTCGGCATGGAAACGGATATGGATATTGTGAAAAGCGTATCGGATAACCCTGAGATCATCAAGTTCATGCTTGAGAACCTGGAGGAGGCCGAGGTCTCCACCACCGACGAGGCCCTGGAGAAGATAGGCTCGCGCGTGGCCGCCGGCCAGGCCAAGGAGTACCAGAAGAAGAGAGCTACCTACGTACTGGATAGATACCTTCTGCCCCACATCGGCGTTGAGGAGAAGGACAGGTATGCCAAGGCGCTCTTCCTCTCGCGCATGGCCGAGGCCTGTTTTGAGCTGGCGCTGGCCCGGCGCGGTGAGGATGATAAGGATCACTACTCAAACAAGAGGCTCAAGCTCTCCGGAGATCTCATGGAGGACCTCTTCAGAGTGGCCTTCAACCGTCTTACTAGAGACATAAAATACCAGCTTGAGCGGGCCAGCATGAGAAACAGAGATCTCAATGTTGTGACTACCGTCAGGGCAGATGTGCTTACCGAGAGAATGATCCATCCCCTAGCCACAGGCAACTGGGTGGGCGGCCGTACCGGCGTCTCCCAGCTTTTGGACCGCACGGATTACATGGCAACTCTCTCCCATCTGCGCCGTGTGATCTCGCCACTATCAAGATCTCAGCCTCACTTCGAGGCCAGAGATCTGCATGCAACACAATGGGGTCGCATCTGTCCCAGCGAGACTCCTGAGGGGCCAAACTGCGGACTGGTGAAGAATTTTGCCCAGGGCGTGGAGCTATCCAAGGGCGCAGATGAATCGGCAAATGTAAAGAAGATTTTATTGGATTTAGGTGTAATTGGGGTGGGTGGTAATGTTGGATGAGGCCATGATATCTGGGGCTCGGGTTTATGTTAACGGTGAGATCGTAGGGCATCATGATGACCCCAAGACTTTGGTCGCGAACCTTCGTCGCCTGCGCCGTTCCGGCAGCATCAGCAGCCAGACGAACGTGGCCCATTTCGAAGACACCAACGAGATCTTCATAAATACCGACTCAGGACGAGCCCGAAGGCCTCTCATTGTGGTCGAGAACGGACGGGCTCTCGTCACTGAGGAGCATGTTGCCAAGATTAAGAGCGGCGAGATGACGTTTGCCGATCTGGTTTCTTCAGGCCTCGTGGAGTACCTGGATGCCGAGGAGGAGGAGAACACCTTTATCGCCATCTGGGAGGAGGACATCACCCCTGAGCATACCCATTTGGAGCTGGACCCGTCTATGATCCTGGGCATCGCAGCAGGTCTCGTGCCATATCCGGAGCATAACGCCAGCCCCAGGAACACCATGGGCGCGGGAATGGTCAAGCAGTGCCTCGGAATGTCTACCGCTAACATGAGATTGCGGCCCGACACCCGTGGCCATTACCTGAACAGCCCGCAAAGAGCCATCGTCCGGACCAAGACATCTGGCGCCATATTTTTTGATGATCGGCCCGCCGGCCAGAATTTCGTGGTGGCCGTCCTCGCCTACGAGGGATACAACATCAATGATGCTCTGGTCATGAACCGTGGTTCAATCCAGAGGGGTCTTGCGAGAAGCCACTTCTTCCGCGTCTCTGAAGCTGAAGAGAGAAAGTATCCTGGTGGCCAGGAAGACAAATTCGAGATTCCTGATGTCGAGGTACGTGGAGCCCGTGGTAGCGAGGCGTATGATCAACTGGACTCCGACGGGCTTGTCAACCCTAATTCCTATGTGGCCCCCAATGATGTGCTCATAGGCAAGACCAGCCCTCCCAGGTTCTTAGAAGAGCCCAGCGAGTTCGGCCTCACGCCCCAGCAGAGGCGCGAGACCTCGGTTACCATGCGTTCCAATGAAATGGGCGTAGTCGATATGGTCATCCTCACCGAGTCGTCCAACGGCAACCGCCTGGCCAAGGTCAAGACTCGCGACCAACGCATACCCGAATTGGGCGACAAGTTCGCCTCGCGACACGGCCAGAAGGGCGTGATGGGCTTGATAGTGCCCCAGGAGGATATGCCATTCACCGAATCTGGTATAGTGCCTGATCTGCTTCTCAATCCCCATGCAATCCCATCTCGAATGACTGTAGGCCACGTGCTTGAGATGATCGGCGGAAAGGTCGGATCCCTTGAAGGCCGGTTCGTAGATGCCACTGCATTTTTGGGCGAGAACGAGCCAGACCTGCGGGGCGCTCTGAAGAAGTTCGGATTCTCCCATACCGGTCGTGAGATTCTTTACAACGGCGCCACTGGCGAGCAGGTAATGGCCGATGTCTTCGTGGGAGTGATCCTCTATCAGAAGCTCTACCACATGGTCACAAGCAAGATGCACGCTCGATCCCGCGGGCCTGTGCAGGTCTTAACCCGTCAGCCCACAGAAGGCCGGGCTCGTGAAGGTGGTCTCCGGTTTGGTGAGATGGAGAGAGATGTGCTCATAGCTCATGGCGCAGCTTTGGCCCTCAAAGAACGTCTGGTGGATGAGTCGGATAAAGTTACAGAGCTTGTTTGCACCCATTGCGGCATGATCGCCATCCATGATCGGCGCAGAAATGCGGACTTCTGCCCGACCTGCGGCGCGGACACGGAGATCTATCCGGTGGAGATGAGTTATGCCTTCAAGCTGCTGCTCGACGAGATCAAATCATTAGGTGTAGCGCCGCGGTTGATCCTGGAAGACGCGGTTTAGGTGAAAATATGACGGTTCCCAAGAGAATTGGCAAGATCCGCTTTGGGCTTATCTCTCCTCAAGAGTTTCGGAAGATGAGCGTAGTCAAGATCATTACCGCTGATACTTACGACGACGACGGTTTTCCCATTGAGATGGGACTTATGGACCCCCGGCTTGGCGTCATCGATCCGGGGCTCCGTTGCCGGTCCTGTGGCGGTCGGCCCGGAGAGTGCCCAGGCCACTTCGGCCATATCGACTTAATTGCCCCCGTGATTCACGTGGGCTTCGCCAAATTGATCAGAAAAGTCCTGCGTGCTGTTTGCCGGGATTGCTCTCGCCTCATGCTCAAAGATAATGAAAAGAAGATGTACCTGGAGCAGATCCAGGAACTAGAGCGGCTAGGGCAGATGACGGACGACACGGTGAACAAGGTGTTTGCCGAGGCGCGAAAGAACAAGACCTGTCCCTACTGCGGAGCGCCTCAGCAGGAGATCAAGTTCGAGCGGCCTCTCTCTTACATTGAGGAAGGGCATAAGCTCACTGCGTCGGATATTCGCGACAGGTTCGAGAAGGTCCCGGATGAAGACATCCAGGTCATGGGCATGAACCCGGCTACGGCGAGACCAGAGTGGATGATTCTGACTGTACTGCCTGTACCACCGGTCACAATGCGTCCATCAATCACTCTCGAGTCTGGTCAGAGGAGCGAGGACGATCTAACTCATAAGCTGGTGGACATCATCCGAATCAACCAGCGTTTTCAGGAGAACCGCGAGGCTGGCGCCCCTCAGCTGATCATCGAAGATCTGTGGGAGCTTTTGCAGTATCACGTTACCACGTTCCTCGATAACACAGTCTCAGGCGTTCCGCCAGCCCGCCATCGCAGTGGCCGGCCATTGAAGACTCTCTCCCAGAGGCTGAAGGGCAAGGAAGGCCGCTTCCGGGGCTCTCTATCCGGCAAGCGCGTCAACTTCAGCGCGAGGACGGTTATCTCTCCTGATCCCAATCTCTCCATCGGCGAGGTCGGAGTTCCCATGGACATAGCTATGGAGCTGTCTGTGCCCATGATCGCCAACGTCCGAAACAAGGAGCTGGTCAAGACCTTTGTGAGGCGGGGGCCCGATCGCCATCCTGGCGTCAATTATGTCACCCGGCCTGATCAGAGAAGGGTCAAGGTCACAGACAAGAACTGCGAGGAGGTAGCCGAGCAGATCGATATCGGCTGGAAGATCGACCGCCAGCTCGCAGATGGCGATATAGTTCTCTTCAATCGTCAGCCCTCCCTTCACAGGATGTCCATCATGTCTCATCGGGTCAAGGTCATGCCCTACAAGACCTTCCGGCTCAACCCTGCTGTCTGCCCGCCCTACAACGCTGATTTCGACGGCGACGAGATGAACATGCATGTGCCTCAAACCGAAGAAGCACGGGCCGAGGCCGAAATCCTCATGCGGGTCCAGGAGAACATCCTTTCTCCAAGGTTCGGCGGTCCTATCATCGGAGGCATTCACGATTATGTGACAGGGTCATTCCTGCTCACTCATGGCCGAAAACCCATCGACAGACGGGGTGTCATGGAGCTTTTAAAGAAGTTCAATATCACTGAACTACCTGCCCCCGAGGGCGAGATCGACGGCGAGCCCTACTGGACTGGAAAGCAGGTCTTCAGCCTAATCCTGCCGGAGGGCCTGAGCCTCTCCTTCAAAGCGGATTTCTGCTACAATTGCGATGTCTGCAAAGGAGTCGATTGCGAGAACGATGCCTATGTGGTAATCGAAAACGGTCGGCTCCTGATGGGCACCATAGACTCTGAAGCGGTGGGCGCCTTCAAGGGCAAGATAACAGACAGAATAATAAAGGAGTACAGTTCCTCAATGGCAGCCGAGTTCCTGGACAGGATGACTCGCCTGGCGTTGCGGGGCATCATGCATGCTGGTTTCTCCTTCGGCATAGATGATGAGGACATCCCCAAGCCTGCTGCGGAACAGATTGAAGAGACCACGAGGACCGCCCGGGAGAAGAGCCAGCAGCTCATCGAGGCCTACAACGCAGGCGAGCTGGAGCCGCTTCCTGGTCGAACGCTCGACGAGACACTGGAGATGAGGATCATGCAGACCCTTGGTAAAGCCAGAGATACGGCTGGCAAGATAGCCGGTCGCTACCTGGGACTGGACAACTCCGGAGTGGTAATGGCTGTGAGTGGAGCGCGCGGCAGCATGCTAAACCTCACTCAGATGGCGGCCTGTGTGGGCCAGCAGTCGGTTCGTGGCGAGCGCATCATGAGAGGCTACGCTGGCAGAACTCTGCCCCACTTCAGAAGGGGCGACCTTGGCGCAGAGGCTCATGGCTTTGTGGAGTCCAGTTACAAGGACGGCCTAAACCCAACCGAGTTCTTCTTCCACGCCATAGGTGGTCGTGAGGGACTGGTGGACACGGCCATCAGAACGTCCCAGAGTGGATACCTTCAGCGCAGGCTTGTCAATGCTTTGCAGGATCTGGAGGTAAAGTACGATGGGACCGTCAAGGAGACGAGGGGCATGATAGTTCAATTCAAGTACGGCGAGGATGGTGTCGATGCCTCCCGGCGAGACTACGCCAGCAGCGATAATGTCAAGCGCATCATCAAGAGCGTTCTCTGGAAGGATCCGGAGGAGTCGGCATGATGCTCACAGAAAAAGAGGTCACAGAGAGGCTGGATGGGCTACTTGACCTTCCTATGAGCATCAGGGAAGCAATGCAATCAGGGCTAAAAGGCGCCCAATTGAGCACCGAGCAGATGGATGAGATCGTCTCAATGGTGGATTCCGATTACAAGCACTCCCTCGTGGAGCCCTGCGAGGCAGTCGGTGTGGTCGCGGCTCAGTCCATCGGGGAGCCCGGCACCCAGATGACCATGCGTACCTTCCACTACGCGGGCGTGGCCGAGATCAACGTAACCCTCGGCCTTCCACGGCTCATCGAGATTGTGGACGCGAGAAAGATTCCCTCTACCCCTACCATGACCATAAAGCTTAATCAGGATTATGCCCACGACCGTGACTTAGCTCGAGAAGTAGCTTGGGCCATAGAGTCCACATCCCTTCTCCATCTGGGATCCGTTGCCACAGATCTCGCTGAGATGAATGTGATAATTGAGTTGAATCCAGGCGCTCTCGAACAGAGAAAGATCACCGCAGAGGAGGTTTCTGCCAGGCTCAAAGAGGAGACCGGTCTTGAAGTAGACCAGAAAGAGAATCTGTTGGTGATGGTTCCTGAGGAGCCCTCTTATCGAGAGCTATTGCAGCTTGTAGAGAAGATCAAGAAGATCTCCCTCAAGGGCGTAGAGGGGATCAGGCGAGTCGTCATCAGGAAAGAGGGCGACGAGTATATTCTCTATACAGAAGGGTCTTCGCTCAAGAAGGTCATGCAATTTGATGGTGTGGATCCGACTCGCATAAAGACAAACAACATAAATGAGATCGGAGAGGTGCTGGGCATCGAGGCCGCTCGAAATGCCATCATAAATGAGGCCACGGACACTCTCCGCGAACAGGGTCTATCGGTCGATGTGCGTCACATCATGCTGGTGGCGGACATAATGACAGTTGATGGCGAAGTCAAGCAGATTGGTCGGCACGGTGTCTCGGGCGAGAAGGCCAGCGTTTTGGCAAGGGCCGCTTTCGAGGTCACCGTGAACCACATACTGGATGCGGCCATCCGAGGCGATGTAGATGACCTGCGAGGCGTGACGGAAAACGTGATCGTGGGCCAGCCAATACAGCTCGGAACTGGCGACGTGACCTTGGTCGCAAGCAAGAGATGAGGTAATAACGATGATAAACGTAGATAGAGCTCTAAGAAGTTCCATCAGAACCGGAAAAGTGTTGTTAGGATCGAACAGGACCGTAGAAGCGGGGCTAAATGGACAGGCAAAGCTGATCGTGTATTCGGCAGATTGTCCCGTTGACGTGAGGATGCATCTGGAGGCGGTAGATGTTCCAGTCTACGGTTACCAGGGTATGGGCAAGGACCTCGGATCTGCCTGCGGGAAACCCTTCTCCGTGGCTGCCTTGGCCATCATCGAGCCAGGGGACTCGGAGATTATGGCACTGCAGCGCGAGATCCGGGGTGTTGAGGCATGAGTGAGTTTAAGCTCACCACCGAAGGAATCAGATATATTGCGTTGTTCGAGAGCCTGACGGGTGGCATGGCCCGGGATTGCGTTGTGGACACGGAGAATGACCGCATAATTTTTGTCATCAAGAAGGGTGACATGGGCGCGGCCATAGGTCGAAAGGGCTCGAACATCAACCGGGTGAAGAAGTCGGTAGGAAAGCAGATCGAGATCGTCGAGTACAGTGACGATGTTAAAGAGTTTTTGGAGAACCTCTTCCAGCCGGCGGCCATCAAGAATGTGATGGTCGTGAACAAGAACAATAAGCGATTGGCTTATGTAGAGGTAGCAAACAAGGATAAAGGCATTGCCATCGGCAGAGATGGCCGAAACATATTAAAAGCCAAGATGCTTGCGCAGAGGCATCACGGCGTTGACGATATCATAATTCAATAAGGTTTGCGATTTACTCAAGGTGAAATGAATGGGAAATGGAATCTATGCCGCCAGGAAACTGGCTAGTGATAGGAAGTCGCTCCGGTGGAGCTATCCTAAGTATATCCGCAGGATGTCGGGGAGCAAGATGAAGGCTGACCCCCTGGGTGGTGCGCCCATGGGACGGGGAATTGTTCTCGAGAAGGTAGGAATTGAGGCAAAGCAGCCCAACTCAGCCATACGAAAGGCTGTACGCATTCAGCTCATCAAGAATGGCCGGCAGGTTACGGCTTTCGCCCCGGGCGACGGAGCCATCGGGTTCATCGATGAGCACGATGAAGTCACCGTCGATCGCATCGGCGGTCGTCAGGGACGGTCCATGGGTGATATCCCTGGAGTCCGATTCAAGGTTATTGCAGTCAATAATGTCTCTCTCTTGGAGCTGGTTCGAGGGAGAAAGGAAAAGCCGGTTAGGTGATTGTGATGAAGGTATTTGGCAAGTGGGATCCGGCTGAGGTTGAGGTAGCTGATCCGAGCGTAAAGGGCTACATGAACCTCCAGTCCAAGGCGGTCATGCATTCCGGCGGCAGGCATGCCAAGCAGCAGTTCAAGAAGTCCGAGCAGCATATCGTTGAGCGCCTGGTAAACAAGTTGATGAGAAAGGAGAAGAACACGGGAAAGAAGCTCAAGACCTACGGCATAGTCGAGGGCGCTTTCGACATAGTTGCCAAGAGGACCAAGGAGAACCCGCTCTCCGTTCTGGCAAAGGCCATAGCCAATGCCGGGCCCCGCGAAGAGGTCGTTCGTCTCAAGTACGGCGGCATAACTGTGCCCAAAGCCGTGGACACGTCTCCCCAGAGGCGCGTGGACACCGCACTCATGTTCATCTCCAAGGGCGCACATGCAGCATCATTCAAGAAGGCCAAGACCGCAGAAGCGGCTCTGGCTGACGAGATCATTGCTGCAGCCAATCGCGACGTCAAGAGCTACGCCATCAACCACAGAGACAGTGTGGAGCGCGTGGCCAAGG
>JAJRAX010000311.1 GCA_028679775.1 Methanothrix sp.
CAAAAATGCTTTTAGAGGCGCTGATCAGAACTTGGCAACAATAAACGAAGTCTGGCAGATATCTGATATGCCCTTTATTGTTAAGGCCGACACCCAGTACGGCAAGATGACCATCGATACTATTGATGCCGATAATGGCTTCATTGCTATGAACAACAGGGACAATCCCATCACGCTCAGCAAGAATAGGGATACTTTGCTGATGGGTGACATTTCCATCCAGACTGCCAACTCCGATTCTCTGAGATACTACATTTGCAGGCATGAGGAAATAATAAACGCTGGTTCCAATGAAGCGGAAGCTGGCCCTGAATCAGCCCCCTCAAGAGGGGATGCCATAGCTCCTTCCAAGACCAAGCAGTCCCCTGGCATCAATGGCAATAACCGATCCGGTAATGATGGTCAGGATCAGGAGCATCCAGTGTCAGCCGTCAGAATTGATGCCGTAAAGCCAACAGTGATAACTAGCCCCTGCGAGGATGTGGACGGCGTAGTAAGTGCAGAGGTAGGAGGAGAGGTTCGTAATGCCGGAGCGATCCTGTCCGTGCCTCCCGGGGCAGTTCCGGAGGATACGGAGGTCCTGGTCAGAAGGCTTACCGGCGAGCCTCCTGCGGGGGAAGTCCCTGAATCGAAGGCCAGTTCTGCCGTTGTCGTCAGTGATACCTTCGACTTTGGACCAGACGGCATAAAGTTTAGCAAACCTGTGAGCATCACGCTGCCCTACAGAGAGGATTTGCTCCCGGAAGGCACCGATGAGAGAGACATCCAGTTCGGCTACTTCGATGGAATGGGTTGGAAGGCTATTGGTGGAATTGTAGACACAGAAAAGAATACCGCAAGCATAGATCTCAACGAATTCCCTGGCGTTCTTTTAGAATTGTTTGTAGGGGCTGTGATAGTTGGAGCATACTATGTGGTCGCAAAAAAAATAGCAGGGCATGTGGAAGGCGATCTGATCACTAGTGGTGAGGCGGATAAGTTTGTTACTCCCAATGATCCTGTGGTACTGGCTAATTCAAAGAGGGCGATACTGAGAGGCGTGAAAACAAATGAAGAACTCACGCTTAAAGATCCCAAGCTGGGGGAGATGCTGCAAAGAAACAATGGAGAGGCGCAGCTGGTCTACGTGGATGAGAACGGAGAGAAGAACCAACAGAAGTATCCACAAGACGTGGAAGCAGGCGATTTTGGCAAGATTATGCCGCGGGACTATCTCACCACCAGGAACTATGAAGGAGATTGCGTGGACATAACGAATGCAGGAGTGAGCATCTTCAGTGCTAATGGCATTCCCGCAAAAGGATCTGGCGGATATATCAAGTACGTGGATAAACCCGATAAATTTCCACACGCCTGGGGCGAGGTGGTAATAGACAAAAAGGTCTATCTCCTTGATGAGAACGGCAAGATCGCCCCTCTGGAAGACGCCATGAAACGAATTGGCCTGGAAAGAGGATCGACCAGCGATAGTCGATATCGTATGTGGGATGATAAAGGGATCACCAAATACGATCCTGAGTGGTTCAAAAAATATCTTACAACCAACGCAAATCTCAAAATCGAGCAGCTGGGTCCTTCTTGTTGTGCCGGAAGTGACTGCATTGTCCTGACCACGACGCAGGTGCCATCCTCCGCAAAATTTGATTGGTCCTTTGATGAAGGTGAGTCTCAGGAATTTGATAATGCAAACGAAGGCTCGCAGATTCACAACACATGGTACACTGCTGGCGAGCACACGGCCTACTTGACCGTGACCGCTCCCGGATTCCAGGGACAAGGCACTGGCACCATCAAAGTTGACAACTGCAAGAGCTGGGAAGATGTAGCCCGGGAAAATCAAGAGAATCAGGGACATTAATCCTGCCAGCCACCATTGTTTTTCCAGCCTGGGAGTGGCTGGAGAACAATAGGCTCTGTCGAGCGATCCAAGCCCGATGCGTAACTCCTGGCATGCAATCGGAGCTTCAGGCATTCATGATCGAGCGCAACTGTGCGGGACAAGAGTACCTCGGCTTCTTTGGCCCCGGGCTCTGCATCAGACAGCCTCTGCAATTTTGAAACGATTTCGATGGCATGAATGATAAAAAGAGATATATTCATTGAGTCCAATGAGTAACTATCTAACTTGATATTAGGATATAGCAATCTGAACAAGCATTTGCCACGCGATAAAGGAGGATCTATAAAATTATGGCAGGGAAGAAGACAGCATCAGGATCGCCGCAGAATTCCATGAAAATTACCGTTAGCAAAAATGGCCCATATATCGTTATTGGCAGAGTGCCACTCATCGTCTCGGAGATCTGCAATGATGATGAAGGCTACTGCCGAACCTGGCGGGAAATTAAGAGATATCGTGTGCAGGAAAAATATGCCCTATGTCGTTGCGGCCATTCGAAGAACAAACCCTTCTGCGATGGTACTCACGCAAAGATTCACTTTGAAGGAACCGAGACGGGAGATTACGAGCCGTTTGGAAAGGTGGCTGAAAAGATCTGCGGTCCTGCACTGACATTGGCCGATAATAAGCATCTCTGCGTCCATGCCAGGTTCTGCATGCGGGCAGGCGGGATCTGGAACCTTGTAGAGCAATCAGATAACCAGGAAGCTCGGGACATCGCCATAGAGGAAGCGTGCAATTGCCCATCAGGTAGGCTGGTGATCACCGACAATGAAAGTGGAAAGACGATAGAGCCTGAATTCGAGAAGTCCATTGTCATAACTGAATATCCTCCGAGAGGTGAGCACGGGCCACTTTGGGTGCGGGGCGGCATCCCGATCGAATCCGCCGATGGTAAACAGTACGAGATCCGAAACCGGGTCACTCTCTGCAGGTGCGGTAAATCTCACAACAAACCTTTCTGCGACGGCAGCCATGTTGATGATTGAAAATCCCGCAAAAGGTGCAAGAATTCAACAAAGTTTTATTATGAAGGATTTATGTCCTTCCGAGGCTCTTGATCTCTTCCGCAGCAAGGCAGTAGCAGGGGCTGAGGATGCCCGTCTGGGGCAGCGCCCTCTTGTTATTCTGGACGTCAGAACTCCGCTGGAATGCTCTTCTGGGCGCATCGAAGGATCAATAACTCTTGATTTCCGTTCGCCTTCCTTTCAAGATCAGGTTCTGCAGTTGGATCCCGAGAAAGCCTATCTGGTTTACTGTCGCACAGGGCGC
>JAJRAX010000044.1 GCA_028679775.1 Methanothrix sp.
CTGAATCAAATACGACAAATGCCATCAGCCCAACATACCTGGGCGAGATCGGCAGCAGTTAGGATTGTCGGGCGCAGGGGCAGAGAATCCCTGCCTTTTCAAAGCGCACAAAACCACAAAAACAATTGGCATGGGATCACATGCCATCGGTTGAAAGACCGTAGATGCCTACGAATTCATTCGTGTGAGGGGTCACAACAGCCGACAATCCGCGGTCGCTTCCAAATGGCCGAAACGCGCCGTCGAAGTGCTCTGTCATTTACGAGCACCAGCATTTTTTTTCGGTTCCTTGCCGTATTAGGTGAGCAATGAAGTAACCTGAGGTCAGCCTTTGAAAATTGGGAGAAAAATATGTATTCCTGGCGCAAACAAATGAGCATTGGCACCTCGGATTGAGTCGCTTTCCCGCGCTAGTCCAAAACCGGTAAACTAACGTCCCGACCGGGATTCGAACCCGGGTTGAAGGCTCGCTGCGCAAATCTGCTCCGCAGGCCTCCGGGATGTCCACTACCCCATCGGGACAAAACATCCCTCATGGCATGCTTTTAGTAATTAAGCTTGTTGGCCAGAGGCTCTTGTCTGGGCAGTTCGAATGGCGCGAAGGAAATCGACCTTCCGAAACTCCGGCCAGTAGGGAGCACAAAAGTATGCTGCGCACTCATTGCCGTTGGCCTGCCAGGGAAGGAAGTTGGATGTGCGGCATTCCCCGCCCGTCCTGATTATGAGATCCACTTTGGGAACAGAGATGCCATCCTGAGGATAGAGGTGCTGGGCTATCAGATCCTCATTCACATCATCTGCTCTGATCCGGCCCTCGGAGACCTGTCGCGCCAGGGATCTCACTGCATCCATCAGCTCGCGCTGACCGCCGTAGGCCAGGGCAATATTGAGATACATCCCATCATAGCCACGTGTGGCTTCTTCAGTCCGGAAGATCTCTTCTTGAAGGTCTGCGGGCAACATCTCCACCCGACCTATGGCCCGGATTCGCACCCGGTTGGCATGAGTCTTCTTGGATCGACCCATATCTGCAAACTTATTTTTTATCAGATCGAATAGATAGCGCTTCTCAGTCTCATCTCTCTGGAAGTTCTCTGTGGAAAATGCATAGAGGGTGAGATGCTTGACGCCCACCTCCAGACACCAATCGGATACCTTCTCTGTTGTATCCGCGCCGAGACTATGCCCCAGGTACTTGGAGATGCCCTTCTGCCTGGCGTACCTGCGATTGCCATCCTGAATGATGGCCACATGCTCCACCGGCACTCCAGAAAGAATGCGGGACTTCAAGAGCTGTTCATAAAAGGTATATGCAGGGTTTCTCAATTTGAAACTCATTTACATAATTAACCTCGCGAATTAGTATTTAACAATTCCTCTGGTTTTGAAGAAAATGGGCGGATGTCTGCCAGCCAAGGGTAAGATACTAATAGCTGATGGCTTACTTGCTATTCCGAGGGCCTGTGGTCTAGCTGGTTATGACATCGCCTTCACACGGCGGGGATCACGCGTTCGAATCGCGTCGGGCCCATTATAATTTTGGCCGACACAAGCTTTAACTATTTAAGAGTAGTTTTTAGCCAGAGGGCGCAAGAAAGATGCTTTGGCCGCTCGGAATGAGAGTGTCCCTGAAGATATCATTAATCTTATGTCCATATTTAATTATTTGAGGTGATAAGCTGTATAATAGAGGTCGTGGCAGGGAAGAAGAAGGAGCTGTAATTACCAGAGTTCGTCTCCCCCGCAAACAGGATAGAGAAATATTCGGTCATGTGGAAAGCTTACTTGGATCCAATCGCATAAAAGTGAGATGCATCGATGGCGTTACCAGGATGGGCCGCATACCCGGCAAGATGAAGAAGAGGATCTGGATCAGAGAAGGTGACGTGGTCATCGTTATTCCCTGGGAAATCGAGAACGAGAAGGCAGATGTAGTCTGGAGATACACCGGCCCCCAGGTGGACTGGCTGCAACGCAAGGGATTTCTGAAAGGGACATCTTGAAGACGATGCCCCAACAGGAATTTATTAAAACCATCTTTTTAAAGGATTATCCTTGAAAGGCACATTATGAGCAGGCGTACCAAGGCTGAAAACTTCGATACCGAGATCGATGTTCTTCGCACCAGGCTAAAGGACTCTGACGACCTGAACGTCCAGGATGCCGTCTTCGATAAACGCACCCTGATGGACCTTTACAGCCTGGCCAGCAAGGGAGTAATCGATGCACTGGGCGGATCCGTCTGCACCGGCAAAGAAGCCAACATCTTCAGGGCAATCGTTGGAGAAAAAGAGCTGGCCCTTAAGATTTATCGCATCTCCACCAGCAATTTCAACTCCATGCAGGACTATATGCGTGGCGATCCAAGATTTTCCAGCGTTAAGGGCACCAAGAGGGCGATTGTTGCTGCCTGGACCAGAAAGGAATTTCGAAACCTGAGTCGCGCTGAAGAGGTAGGAATAAGAGTTCCTCATCCCATAGCCATGAAGGAGAACATCTTGGTAATGGATCTCATCGGTGAAGGCGAAAGGATAGCTCCTCCGCTAAAGGACGTGGATCTGGATGCAGAAGAAGCAAAGCACATTTATGACAAGATCGCCGAATACATATCTGTGCTCTACAATCGTGCACAACTCGTTCATGCCGACCTCAGTGAGTTCAATATACTCTATGACGTTGGTGAGCCGGTAATCATCGATATGGGACAGTCCGTCACCCTGGACCATCCCATGGCCAGGAAATTCCTGGAACGCGATATAGCCAACGTGGCCCATTACTTTAAGAAAAAATACAACCTGGGATCGCCTGAGGAGATCTGGGAGAAGCTCAGGAAAGACAGAGACGAGATAGAAAAAAAGAAGGCTGATTGAATTGGATATCAAGATTCCAGAGGAGCGCGTAGGTGTGCTGGTGGGTCCTGGAGGGTCCATGAAGCACCTGATCGAAGAGAAGAGCAAGACCACCATTGAGATAGACAGCGAGACCGGCGCGGTCTCCATTGCCTCAGCGGAGGATCCCCTGCAGGGGCTCCGGGTTCTCGATCTTGTAAAAGCAATCGGCAGGGGCTTCTCACCAGAGAGGGCTCTCGCCATCCTCGATGATGATATGCTGATGCTCGATGTTCTGGACCTCTCCAAGATGGTAGGCACCAAGAGCGATATGGAGCGCATCAAAGGCCGCATCATTGGAAAGGACGGAAGGTCGCGCGAGATCATGGAGAGGCTCTCCGGCGCAAAGGTTTCAGTGTACGGCAAGACTGTGGCAGTTCTGGGCTATCCAGAGCAGATCCGCGTTGCCAGAACGGCTATTGAGATGCTGCTTGATGGTGCACCTCACGGAAACGTCTATAGCTTTTTGGAGAAGAAACATCAGGAGCTGGCCAAGGATGAGCTGAAAGAGCAGGGCATACTCTGAAACCCCTGTTCTATTCTCATTTATTATCATTTGCAAATCGACTTTATGAGGACAGGATTTTGAACCTGCAATTAGAACTTGATTCCGTAGACTGGATGCTCATAGCTGTAGCGCTGATCGGCCTGTATTCCATCCTGATAATGCCCTTAAGAGATAGCGAGAAATGGAAGAGCAGAGGTGTCAGCGTGGGAAGCGTTCTGGGCATTCCTCTGGCCCTGTTCTTCCGCACAACCAGGGGCCTGGGTCTCCTGGACACGCTCGCCCGCCCAAAGAGCTTCTGGAGGCTTGTGGCCTCCGCCGGCATTCCTCTGGTTGTCTTAAGCATGACCTATTTTCTATTTCTGGTTCTTGTTATGACATATTACATGATCCAGGAACCACCGGCGCCCAGCAGCTACAATGCCCCGAGAAACATCCTGCTCATCCCCGGACTTAACGAGTACATTCCTTTTGTGTGGGGCTGGATTGCCCTATTCGTGACGATGCTGGTGCACGAGTTTGCCCACGGAATACTCAGCCGCGTGGAGGGGGTACGGGTCAAATCCATGGGGATAGTAGCCGTTTTGATTGCACCCATAGCCGCCTTTGTCGAGCCAGACGATGAGGATCTCTTTGGAAGCAAAGACAAGCCTGCGAAGGTGGACAAGAGAGCAAGAGTGAGAATTCTGTCTGCAGGAGTCATATCCAACTTCATCGTGGCGATAGTTGCCATGAGCCTCTTCTTCGGCCCGGTAATCGGTGCCATATCGCCGTTAGACAGGCTGATAGTGGTCGATGTTGAGAAAGGCACTCTTGCCGAGGAGGCAGGCTATGAGACCGGCATGATGCTGATGCAGGCAAATGGAGAGGATGCGAAGAGCTTAAAGCAGCTCTATGAAGATACGCAGGGCAGCTCAACTCAAAATAGCCTGAATATGCTCTATGACGGCAAAGAGGAAACACTGCCCATTGCAGCCCAGCCGGCACAAGGCATAATGGTGGCCTCCATATTCAATGGCTCGCCGGCAGATGCTGCAGGCCTCCCAGCCAAGAGCATAATCACCAGCATTGACGGACAGAAGACAACAGATCTGGAAGGCTTCCGGAATCGGATGAACACCACTCACCCAGGCCAGGTTATCGCAGTAGCCACCGGCCAGGGCCAGACCTATCAGATCAACCTCACCACAAAGGATGCGGCTATTAAGGACAACGGTGGATTCATAGGGATCGGCATATCCGGAAATGCAGTTTACCTCGGAGGGGCAACCCTTCAAGAGGCCCCTGCAAGACAATTTTTGCAGACGCTCAAAGACATTCCTAGCATGGGCTTAAGCGGTTTTCACCTGATGCTCAGCCTTCCCTTTTCCGGTATCCCCGGATTATCTCAGAAGGGCTTTGCTGGTTTTAGCGGCTGGTTGACATCCGTCTACGAGCCTGTGGGATGGGCAGAGCCATTAGGTGACAAGCTCTTCTGGATTGCCAACCTTCTGCTCTGGATCGGCTGGATCAACCTCTATGCAGGTCTCTTCAACTGCCTTCCCGCTGTGCCGCTGGACGGTGGGCACATATTCCGAGATCTGGTGCAGTCAGGCTTTGAAAGGATCGCAAAGCAAGAGGATGCAGAGAGGTTCACCAGGACAACTGTCGCCATTCTCACCTGGCTCGTAATAACATCCCTGCTCATCACGCTGATAGCGCCGTTCACCAACGGGCTGTCCATATAGAATATCCTTATAAAAAAATGATACAGAACGCCGACAGGTGGGCCCTCATGAAAAAAAATGCGATTCGGTATTTGGCAGTCCTGGCAACGTTATTGTCCTTCTGGGCTACGGCAGAGACAGCCCGATCTGTGGAGATATCTGATCTATACTCCAACATAGAATCAGCGGATGTTACCCTGCAAGGAGATGCGGGGATTGTAGATATGAAGCTGGACCTGATTCATGAGGGGAATACGATTGCATCCCGCAACATCAAGGCAGAGGTTCCAGGAACCTGGGTGGTTCGCTGGCCTGCACTTGAGGCAGAGAAAGGAAGCTACGAGGTCAATCTGAGCCTCTGGAAGGATAATACTGCAGTCGCCCAAAAAGACTATGAATTTTATTACGGCGGAGTGGAGCCCATAAGGTTTGACGTAAGGGATTTTCGAGCTGACTCACGCGGCATTCACCTCGCCATCAGCGCCAGCGATCCAACGGTCGTTGATATCTACTACATGCTGATCGACGGGGACCGGGCAGTCTATATCACCAGAGATGAAGTAGTGCCCATTGCAGGGAGCTATTCCACTCCGATTGTCAAAGACTATGACTGGAAACAGATCCTGGAAAATGGACACAGATATACTGGCCGGGTGAAGATTGTGGAGCTAAATCACAACCAGACCAGAGCCTTCATGAACTCATTTCAGGCGGTTGACGACGCCATCATCACCGAGACATACGAGGACGAGACAGGTGCCAGCGCCACGGTTCTCGGCAACTCTCGCGTTCCATTTAAAGGAGTCCTGAAGTTCATCCTCTCCCAAAATGGGTCAGTTCTAAATACCACTGAGAAGGTGACACCAGTCCTTCTTGCCGGAGACGACGAGACTGTAGAGATCACCTGGAACCAGACTCTTAAGCCTGGCATCTACCAGTTGCGCACTGTTCTCCTCGGCCAGGGAGATGTGGTAAAAGATATCGAGGAGAATGTGATCGAAGCAGAGCCATTGATCAGGACAAATGC
>JAJRAX010000045.1 GCA_028679775.1 Methanothrix sp.
ATTTTTTTTAAAGATCGGAGGAATCATGAGCTATAAAGATGATGATATTCGAACTATTGAGACGATTGGGCTTCACAATCTGTTGTCCTTTGGCCCCGATACAGAGTCCATTTCCCTTAAAGCCTATGACATGTTCCATAATGCAGTTATATCTGCTGAAGATGGCGAATATCCGATACTTCTTGTAGACAGCGAAGATCCGATTACCTCAGGCCCCTGGGATCATCTTAAGGTCCTAGATTGTTGGGACCGTCCAGTTGGGACGGAGGATGACCAGGCTCAGATGATGACAACTTGCATGGAAACCTGGATAATGGCAGATCATGAGGCACTCCGCAAGGTATTCGGTTCATGCCTCATGGAGAGGGCTCTCATCCCGACAGACAATTTGGAAGAACGATCGAGGCAAGAACTGCTGCAGGCGCTCAAATCTGCTACAAGAGACTGCGGAAAACGCAAAGGGTACGACAAAGGAAAGCGTTCATTCCAGATATTAGCAGAACTGAACACCAGATCGCTTGAGGAGAACTTGCACTATTTTCGTCGTCTCAAGAAGACACTTGGCAGGCATCTGTGAGTGTTTTATTTGTATTGGCAGAACGACTTTTGATTTTTTGGCGAATATCGTTTGCTGCGGTGTGTGCCGCCGCGGTTTCACTCTTATTTTCCGTGCCACATTGATGGGCATATGAAATCAAAAGTCTCGGGGCTGCACAACTGATCCTCATGCAAAAAGCCTTAAATATGATAACAATCGTGAATACTGACTTCACAATTGTGATTATGGAGACATGACATGAGCATGAAAGAAATCAGGCCCCGCACTCTGGTGATTCATGCCACCCAGGCGGGCCGGGGAGCCATTTCAGATTTATGAAGAGAGAATCCGTTGGTTTGACCAAGATCCAATGCTATCGAATTGCAGAAGAGATTGCTCTGGAGCACGGCGGCAGGCTCTCTGCCGTAACCGTTGCTTACGAGACTTACGGCAAGTTAAACAACGAACGGAGCAATGCCATACTGATCTGCCATGCCCTCTCCGGAGACGCCCATGCAGCAGGATGGCATAGGGACGATGAGAAGCGCGATGAAAAGCCGGGTTGGTGGGATATTGTTATCGGTCCTGGCAAGGCTCTGGATACGGACAAATTTTTTGTGATTTGCTCCAATGCCCTTGGCGGCTGCAAAGGCACCACCGGCCCATCCTCAATCAACCCCGACACCGGCAAGCCCTACGGTCTGGACTTTCCATTTATAAGCGTCAAGGACATGGTGAATGTCCAAAAGAAGCTCCTGGATCATCTGGGAGTTAAAAAGCTGTTCGCAGTCATCGGCGGTTCATTTGGCGGGATGCAGGTCCTGCAATGGTGCGTATCCTATCCTGAGATGGTGCGAATGGCCGTGCCAATAGCAACCAGCGCCCGCTCCTCGCCCCAGCAAATTGCATTCAATGAGGTGGGGAGGAGAGCCATAACCTCAGATCCAGACTGGGATAACGGCAATTACTATGGCAGGGCGCAGCCTGCTCGCGGGCTGTCGCTGGCGAGAATGATCGGGCATATCACATATCTCTCGGACGAGTCCATGCAACAGAAATTCGGCAGGCGTCTGCAGGGCAAGACTGAGTTCAGCTTCGATCTGTCCTCTCTGGACTTTCAGGTGGAGAGCTATCTGAGCTACCACGGCAATGCTTTTGTGAAGAGATTTGATGCCAATTCATACCTTTACATCACCAAAGCCATCGACTACTTCGACCTGACTCATAAAGGCGCTCTATCTCTGGCAGAGGCCTTTAAGGATGTCAAAGCCAAGCTCCTGGTCATATCCATAAGCTCGGACTGGCTCTATCCCCCCTACCAGAGTAAAGAGATCGCAGAAGCTCTGGGAGCCAATGACATCGATGTCAAACACTGCGAGATAAAATCAAACTATGGCCATGATGCCTTCCTCCTGGAATCCGGGCAGATGAACTATTTGATTTCGAATTTCCTCTCCCGCACGTCCGTTGGAGATGTGATGATCAGGGATGTTGTGACAGTTCGCCAGGGAAGAAGCGTGGAAGAGGCTGCAAGAATCATGATGACTGCGGGAGTGACTCACCTCCCTGTGATCGATGAAGAAGGCAGGCTTGTGGGAATAGTCACCGCCTGGGATGTCTCAAAGGCCGTAGCCCTGAAGTACACACGCCTGGAGGAGATAATGACCCGCAAGGTGGCCACATCGGCTCAGGATGACCCGATCGAGCGCGCCGCAAAACGCATGAACGAGCACAATATCTCCGCGCTGCCTGTTGTTGATGCAGATCAACGGGTTACGGGAATGATAACCAGCGATGGCGTCAGCCGGCTGGTCGGTGTATGCCGATGATGCTGTTCAGAGCCCCTCAAAAAAATTTTGTTAAAAATAGTAATAGTCATCATCGGTATCCACCTGGGACAGACTCTCCGAAGGCAGCATCTCCAGATGCTTCTTTATCTGGGCGGCTGCCGGATGATTTGCATCCATATTGCCCTGATATATGGCCAGTGCCCTGATGAAGAATTCTCTCGCCTCAGCCAGTTCACCCTGTGCTTGTGCAGTCTTTCCGAGACCATTCAGAATCACAGCAGCGTCGATGTGCCTAGGCCCATAAATCGATTCGATGATGGATAGAGCCTGCCGGTAATGGGATCGAGCTTCGCTCAGTCCGCCAAGCTCGCTGAGCAGATCTGCCAAAATGCAGGATCGCAATGCGACCTTCGGATGCCGCGACCCATAAACGGCCTCATCGATCTCCAGAGCCTTCTGGAAATAATGGATTGCGTCTTTTATGTTTCCCTGAGCCTTGAGAGATCTCCCCAGACTGTTCAGAGTTATCGCCACGTGGGGATGCAATTGGCCGTGATCGGCTTGCTCTCTCTTCAGGTCCTCCTCATAATGCGCCCGAGCAAGTGTCAGATTGTCGCTGATCTCATAATACGGTCCGAGGCTGATGGCATTCCAGGCGGGCGGAGAATTGATGCCGCTGGATTGATGCTCTATTCCTGCAGAGGTGGATTCCTCCTCAACAAAGTAGATCCCTCATTTGTATCTCACCAGATCATAATACTATTTGAAAGTCTTTAAAGACTGGCTTTGAGGCAAATTATAACGTTGGGGTAAAGGGGTAGAGAAGACCCATCTCCTTCAGGGGATGGGATGAATCGTACCCCTTTACCCCAACGTTATAAAATCGATGAATTCATCTTGAATTGCTCATCCCTTTCGGGCAGGGCCAGGGTCGGATCTGCTGAAGATGCTGCCGCTCCTGGAGGGCAGGAAGCTCGCAGCCAATGCCATTAGCGGTCCCATGATCAGGCCCGAACCGGCCAGGAGGGCCATGGTTCCGAAGACTGCCAGAAGGGCTCTTTGCAGTATCCCCGCCTCTCCTCTGGCAAGGCGGATGCATGTCACGCCGAGGAGAGCATGGAAGAATGCGATGAGAACCGTGATGTAGACATCAGGCCCGAAGGGGGCGCGGGTGAGAGAGAAGATCATCTGGTTGAATACTGCAGCGCTGGTGGCCAGGAAGAGAAATCCGGCCAATGATCCTGCGAGACAAAAAGAGGTCCGTCGAGAGCAGCGCCAGAAGAAGAGCAGCGCTACGACCTCGCCGACCAGGTAGGGTATGAGAATCATGCCGAGGCTCTGGCCTTCCCAGATGTAGATAGAGATGAGCCTGATGGGTGTGCTGATCCTGTCTGAGAAGCTCAAAACCTCCCGGTAGCCCACATCCAGGCCGTAGTGTCCTGCGGTGCTATTTCGGTCAGGTTCATTGCTGTAGACAGCCGCATAATACCTGGCCGATTCAGGTGCGGTGATGTTAATCTCCGCCAGGACGATGTGGCTGCTGGGTCCGAATGGCTCGTAAGTTGCAGCGGTGGCCTTTGGCTCGGCTGCCATGATCTTCAGATCAGATGCCTCTCTTGGCAGGGCCGGCAGCCGAGGGGGCTCTCGTTCCTCCAACAATCCCGGACCTATCAGGATAAGCGCTGGTGAAAAGGCCTGATCGTTCCTGTCTGCGGACTTGAAAAGCGAGAGATAAATCCGATCGTCCTTCTGCATGTCGAGACTGTAGTAGTGCGTCGCATTTCCGTAGAGCGATCCGTAAATTGTCCAGGACTTCTCAGAATCGGAGATGTGCATGGCTTGGGCGATGTTCTCATTTTCTCCGGCCATCAGTGGCACGCTGGCTAATGCCGGAGAGGGCAGGGCGAGAAATAGCAGGGCAAGCAGAATGAAGCCAAGTGGGACGCAGGATTTCACGGCTTTCTTGAAGGCACAATTGGTATTCAATATTTCGCTTTGCAATTGTAACTTACTGCCAATAAATTTATCATTTATCCCGTGCTACAGCTTGACCACAGAAATCAGTGGAGGTTGGTGTGATGATTCAAAAAAATGGAGCAATTCTAGGATTGTTATTCATGGCAGCGATGCTTTGCATTGGCATGAGCCCTGCCCAGGATAGTGGAGCGGCAAAGACTGGCATCACGGACACTCTGAAAGAGCTTGGCCTCAATGAATTCTCGGCGGCGATGGATAGCGCAGGACTCGCCGGTGTCCTGAATGACGAGGGAGTCCTCACATTTGGCTCCGGCTCGTTTGTGATCTTCGCTCCGAGCGATGAGGCATTTCTCGCAGCGTCTGACGTCGTTGATTTGAACGCCATAATGGAGAACCCAGCCGAGCTGAAGAGGGTCCTCTTCCATCACATGGTCTGGAATGCCGGCAGCTTTGATAACATCTCCGAGATATCAACTGTCAAAACCTTGCAGGGCGAAAATTTGACGCTGAACCGCACGGATACGGCCTGGTTGGTGGCGAACGGAGCAAATGTTACGGCATCACAAAAATACGACAGCGGCATCATTTACGTCATCGATAGAGTGCTTCTGCCCGAGACTGACTCATCTATGGGCGTGACTGAGGCGGCCAACTATTTGGGTGCTAAGAAGTTTGCGGACGCTCTCAAGTCCTCCGAGCTTGCTGACACGCTCAACGGCCAGGGTCTGATGGGAATTGAGGATCTTGCTACTGGGCCGTTTACAGTCTTTGCACCAAGCGATGAGGCCTTCTCAAGCGCTAAATCCTCAATCGACGCCATCAGCAAGAAGGACTCCGGAATGCAAAATCTTCTATCCTATCATGTGGTTGATGCCCAGGGGCTGCTCGACATAACTGCATCCAACTCCGTGAAGACAATGCTTGGCGACTCCCTGGCAGTTGATAAGAATCTCAGCCTGGTTGGCGGAGCCAATGTCATCGGTTCTGCGAGGTATGACAATGGCATTGTCTATATCATCGATCAGGTGCTGGTGCCAATAAGCCTGAGCATGTAATCGAGTATGCAAAAAAATTTGCATCCTCTATTTTTTCTGGGATCTGAAATGCTCTTTTTGTCTCTTCGCTGTTCCCTATGGACGAACACAATTCGCTGAGCAATTGAATACATCATCAGCGCTGAGGGATGCCTGATTTTGAGGCCGGATGAGATAATAGTCCTCGCAGCCATTGATCCCGCCGTTGATCCAACCATTGATCCAGCTATTCATATCCCCTTTGATGGATCTGCTGTTGTTCAGGGCGAAATTCTTGGAAATATGATACGTTCCGACGTATTCCTCTTCGATCTCGATGGCAGGGTTTTTCCAGGCGCTGGTCATCGGATCCACTCCGCCGTTATTGCTTCGACCAGGTCCCCCGTTTCCCACAAGGACACCGATGCTGACCCTGCCGCTAGTGACTGTCTCATCGATCTGCATCTGAGTTGAGGCTCTGCTGGTGCTCCCAAAATGGTCGCTGCTGCTAGAGGAGCTGACTGAGTAACCCGAATTGCCTGAGACCTCCTGGGCGAAGCTCACCTCATGGCTCATGGAAGTTGCGGAGTCTGCATTGGCGATTACCGTCCTGCTGCCGGAGCCAAGGCCTACGGCAATGGGGTGAGTTGAATAGTAGCCACTTCCAACCGAAAGGTCCACTGGAGAGCTTGTGAACTCTTTCTGGTTGGATAGAGCAATGGACGAATTGTTCCATGGACCATAGGATGACGAATTTGGGGTGAAGCTATCGTTATTCTGGATAGACTCCCCGGAAAAGGCGTCTGCAAAGGCCGTGACTGAAATGACTGCGGATGCGAAGAAAAGCATGACGGACAATAATCGGAATGCTCCGTTTCCAGAATTTTTTCTCTGCATTGTTTCCTATCGTTTGTGCCTGGCATGTATATGAATCGTTCGCAGTTCAGGGATTGAGCCTCCAGACTGTGTAATTGAGAAACCCGGCAAAACTCACCCAGAGAAAGTAGGGGATCAGGAGCAGGGCTGCCTCACGCCTGATTGACCAGAATGTGACGATTGTTTGCAGTATGAGCAGCCAAAGGAGCACAATGACAAGAATTCCTGCCAGTGGCGACTGCAAGCCGAAGAAGGCATAGGACCAGAGCACATTGACAAGAAGCTGAGAGGCAAATGTTGCCAGGGCGACTCTGTGGTTTGGACTGCCCTGGCCATCACGCCAGATCAAGAAGAGGGAGAGCCCCATCATGGCGAAGAGAGCTATCCAGACTGCAGAGAAGACAAATCCAGGCGGATTGAACCAGGGCTTGTTAAGTGTCTGATACCACGTGACGACCGAGCTGGCCGTAAAGATTGAGCCCACAATTCCGACAGCCTCGCAGACTCCGATGCACACGATAATCTGCCCCGCCTCTTTTGCCGTTATGGATTTCATCTGAATATGATCTCCTCGTCTTCTGCTCGCCAGAATGGGTTGACAATGCAGATGAATTTTAGATCTTTGTCGCTCGTATTTTGCAGGTGCTGAATAGAGCCGGGCGGAATAAGTATGGCCTGGCCGGGCCGAACCTCTTTTAGATCGGAGTCTATGTGCATCAATCCCTCACCCTCTAAGATGAGGTACACCTCGGAGGAGGTTTTAAGGCGGTGGGGCAGAGAGGCGGTGCCTGCTGGCAGCAGCGCGTGGGCGATGCTATACGGAAGCTGCACACGGTCACGCTCAGGGTGAAGAAGCTCCGTAAGATATGTCAGGTCCATGGCCTGAAAATATCGGCATCTTGCCAAATCTTTAACGATCATATATGACCAGATTTCTCTTTTTTGTTATTATCGTATTTAAGATCCAGTCAACTAAATCTGGCATTCTTGAAATCATCCTGACCAGATTAGGGGTGAGCGGAAATTCGTCCCTCTGGGTGCAGCCTTCCTCTGATTCGTTTCTCTTGCTGATGGCATCGTTGATGAGGTATGCGAATACCGAATAAAGTTCTCCTTCGTCGCTTAAAGATAGCCCGTCGATGATGTGCATCTGGATATTCTCTCCTGTCGCATCGCAGGTTCGAATGCATAGAGAGGCTCGGCGGTCTGCCAACAGGATAAAGAAGTACCTTTCCGGGTGCCAAAGCAGGTCACAGCGCAAATTCCTATGATTGACCTCTATTCCAATCCGCATCTTACTCACGACCCATGCCGACTTCATTCAAATCCTAATAGTATAATCTTAAATAGTGATCGTTTATGGAGTATATATTTTTTGGTCGAACATCAGTCGAGCATTTATCTTTGGAGGATTGATATGGGGCTTAAATGCGTCTGATTGAGATATTTGATTCGATACAGGGTGAGGGTCCAGCAATGGGAAGGCCGGCTACATTTGTGAGGTTTGCCGGATGCAATCTTCGATGCCAGGGATGCGATACAGATCAAAAGGCGCACTGGCAAATGTCACTTCCTGATGTTTTAGCTAAAATTCGAGGAGATCGCGTGGTCATCACTGGAGGAGAGCCCACAATGCAGATGAGGGAGTTCTCTGAGTTGATCTCACTTCTGCACAGCCACGGCAAGGAGATACACATTGAGAGCAATGGCACCAATCCGATCGCCGAGGAAATTTTAAAGAAGATTCGATATGCAGTGATCAGTCCAAAGAGATGCTCAGATTTTCATCTCAATTTTTGGGCTAGCAAGGAGAATGTGCACCTCAAGTTTGTGATGGGCACGGCTCCCTGGTGCTGGACATCGAGTCTTTTAGAGCCATATCTGCCCATCCTCGATAGATGTCGGGTCTGGATAATGGCCTATGGCACAGATCAGGAGATGATGGGTGCGAGAGATGCCTGGGATCTGGCGATGAAGCTCGGAATAAATTACTCCGACCGGCTGCATATCAGGCTCTTGAAGAGATAGAAGGGGATGGATCCGCCCGCCGGGAGTAGTCAGAAAAGTTGGGCCGGGCGGCCAAATATATGATAATATCCGCAGATATGAGTAGATTTACCGTGCGGGGCGAAAGTAATCGTAATAGGATGGATAGACTTATGAGGATGATCGAGATCGAGATCTTAGGAAAAGGCAAGTCTCTGGCAAAGCTGGATGAGAGAAATCCGAAAATCAGAGAGGCGTTCTTCGACTCTCTGCCGATCGAGGGCACAACGAACCTCTGGGGCGAGGAGGTTTACTTCGATGTTGCCATGCAGATGGAAAACGAGAATCCTTCGCTTTCTGCCGTCGCTGGCGACATCTGCTACTGGTCGCCGGGGCCCGCATTTTGCATCTTCTTTGGCAAGACCCAGCCCTATTCTGCGGTAAACCACATCGGTAAGGTTACAGCAGGACTGGAGATATTCAGAATGGCAGAGACGGGGGACCGAATAGTGATTAGAAGGCGGTGAGCTGACTAACACCCCTTTTTTTCGCGACGCGCAGAGAGACCGCAGAAAGCATCCAAATTTCAAGGAGAACGCAGAAGCATTTGTGGGATGCTTTTCATGCTTTTTGCCGACATCTTGATGGTGATTGGCTCATGTCATCCCTATCTGTTCTTTTATTGCTTTGATATCTGCCTGCACTTGCCTCATACTCATTCCGTGTCCTGGTTGGATGTCTTCTCTTAAGCCCTTTACTTCTTCCAAGACCTGAGGAATAACATCTGTGTTTGCCTTCATTTGTGGTATCATATCGGTGTTCTGGCGCACTGCCTTGATGTCGACCTTCATCTCTTTGATGTCACCCTTCATCTCTTTGATGTCACCCTTCATCTCTTTGATGTCACCCTTCATCTCTTTGATGTCAACTTTCATCTCTTTGAGGTCGTCCCTCATATCAAGCAGCAGTGGGATGGCCTTGTCCAGCTGGACGAATGAGCAGAGCATAGCTACCTCACTGGTTCGCCCAACGTAGCCGTCATAGGGCTCGGAGGTCACCTTGGTGACTTCGGCTAGTTCCGGCTTATCTTTCTCAACTGTCTTCAAGAAAGCTTTGATTCTGCTCTCATCTCCTTTCACCAGAGCTATTACCTCCTGGTGGTCTTCCTCATCCCAGTTGTAGGTGGAGAGGCCGGGCAATGCCATGTTCATAGCATGTTTAAGCAAAAACACACGATAGCCCACATCATGGACTTTGGGACCAATAATCTTGATCTTCAGCTTCATAGTCGTCTTTGATATACATCCACAAGCTATTTGATTGTTTCCTCGATTGTGGACAGTCTGCCAAGAGTCTATATCTGGCAGCTAGAAACTTTAAATACGAGAAGCTGCATCGCTTGCAAAGAGCGGCTGTGGTCCAGTGGTTATGACATAGGCTTCCCAAGCCTGTAACCCGGGTTCGAATCCCGGCAGCCGCACGTTTTCTTCTCAAACAAAATTGCAGGGAAATATCGTTCGCCTCGGTCGGACCTGACCTCTCGAAGTGTTCTGGGCACAGGTTAATGATAAAAAAAATGTTGAAACCAACTTTGGCCTTTATCGTCTTACCCTGATCCCATTTGCTTCAAGATAGTCCTTCACCTGGCCCACAGTGTACTCGCCTCTGTGGAACATGCCCGCAGCCAATGCCGCCTCGGCCTTGGCGACTGTGAACGCCTCCAGGATGTGCTGGGGAGTGGAAGCTCCACCGCTAGCGATGACCGGGATATTCACTGCATCGCAAATGGCTTTGGTGAGTGGAAGGTCGTACCCGATATTGGTTCCGTCCCGGTCCATGCTCGTAGGCAAAAGCTCTCCTACGCCAAAGCTTTCCATCTTGCGGCACCAGTCTATCGCATCGATGCCCATCGGCTTTCGCCCGCCGAAGATGACCAGCTCAAACCAGGCTTTTGTTCCGTCCTCCATCTCGTAGACATTGACACCTGGGACGATATCGGAATTGCGCCGGGCATCGACTGCCAAAGTGATGCGATTGCTTCCGAAGGCAGCGGAGGCCTCCTTGACGAAATCGGGATTCTTGACGGCGGCTGTGTTGATGCCCACCTTATCGGCTCCCGCATCCAGTATCTGCTTTATCCCCTCCAGGCTTCCAATCCCCCCGCCCACGGCAAAGGGTATGTCCACTGCATCTGCGACCTTCCTGATAACGTCCACCATGGTCTTTCTGCCCTCATGTGAGGCGGTTATGTCCAGAAAGACCAGCTCATCAGCGCCCTGCTCTTGGTAGCGCCTGGCAAACTCTACGGGATCGCCCTGCCTCTTCAGATCAACGAACTTGATGCCCTTGACAACTGAGGGGACGCCGTCCACGACCTTGACATCCAGACAGGGAACTATCTTGGCGTAATCGTTCATGGCCAGGTAAAGGGTGGCATGGAGTAAAAAAGTTGTCATTGCAAAAATCGGGCCGGAGGGCCGGAAATCTCCGGCCTCAGAACCAGGCTTTCCCTTTGCTTATGCTGCCTTGGCTCCTGCAAACCTCTTGTAGATCTCCATCTCTGAAGCTGTTGGCTTGACCTTCTTGAGGGCCTCCTCGAAGTGCTTGGCCTCCAGCTTGTACTCGCAGACCTGGGCCTCAACTTTCGCCTTTCCCTCTAGCACGCACTCCCTGATGGCCAGCATCACCGCCTCGCCTACGAGTGCGCCCAGATCGGCTCCAGAGTACTGGTCAGTTCTTTTGGCCAGCTCCTCGATCTTGACATCATCTGCCAGGGGCTTCTTGGCCGTGTGGATCTTCAGGATCTCCTGGCGGGCCTGCTCATCCGGCAGACCGATCTCAATCAGCCTGTCAAAGCGCCCGGGCCGGAGCAACGCTGAATCGATGATGTCCGGCCTGTTTGTTGCAGCGATGACCATGACGCTGTTCAGGGATTCAAGACCATCAAGCTCTGTGAGGATCTGCGATATCACCCGCTCGGTTACATGCGAGTCGCTGGTCGATCCTCCCCTGGCCGGAGCAATGGAGTCTATCTCATCCAGGAATATCACCGAGGGCGCAGCCTGCCGGGCCTTCCTGAAGGTCTCACGCACAGCCTTCTCGGACTCGCCTACCCACTTGCTCAGGAACTCCGGGCCCTTGATGCTTATGAAGTTGGCCTGGCTTTCCGTTGCCACCGCCTTGGCCAGCATTGTCTTGCCGGTACCGGGCGGCCCGTAGAGCAGTATGCCCTTGGGGGCCTTGGCATCCATGTGAGCGAAGAGCTTGGCATATGTGAGCGGCCACTCCACAGACTCGACGAGCTGCTGCTTGACATCAGAGAGTCCGCCGATATCCTCCCAGTGAACATTGGGCGACTCGACCATGACCTCACGCATGGCAGACGGCTCCATCTCCCGGAGCGCCTCCAGGAAGTCGTCGTTGTTGACCTCTATCTTGTTGAGGATATCTGCTGGAATGGATTCGACTTCGAGGTCAAGCTCCGGCAGGATGCG
>JAJRAX010000408.1 GCA_028679775.1 Methanothrix sp.
CCGCCCCCGATACACAATTATGGCGGCATATCCATAATTATGGCATCGATGTTATAACTCACCTATGAAGACGACCGTCGTCCTTCCGGAGGACCTGCACGAGCGGGTTAAGCGGGCTGCGGCTGCGCGGCGCGAGTCAATGGGCGCCGTGATCCGCCGGGCTATCGAGAAAGAAGTCTCGGATATCCGGCCGAGGCTTACATGCATAGGGATCGGCGACTCGGGGCGCACTGACATCTCAGCTCGCATCGGCGAAGAGGGCTTCGAACCCGAACCTTGGCGCTAGTCCTCGACACCGGCCCCTTGTATGCGCTGCTGGATCACCGTGACGCTGCCCATGAGCGCACCCAGCGACTACTTGAAGGCACCAAAGAGCGGCTGGTTATCCCGGCCCCAGTCCTGGTAGAGACCTACTAATGGGCCCGGAAATGGCTGGGCGCAAAGGCATTCATTGCGCTCCTCCGCGATATTGGGAGCGGCGTGTTCGAGGTAATCGATCTGTTCCCCGCTGACTACGAGCGCGTCCGCGAAATCTGCTCGCGCTACGCCGATTCAGACATCGGATTCGTCGATGCCGGGGTCCTGGCCATCGTTGAGCGCCTGGGCGAGGACAAGCTGGCCACCCTCGACCACCGCCACTTCGCCACCCTCCGCCCCCGGCACGTCGACGGTCTGCGCCTGCTCCCGGAGTAGCGAACTACCCACGGGGCCTGCCGGTTGACCTCTCTCCTCGCGCACCAGACACTGGTTGCGTGAGTGACGAAGTCGCCGACCCGGCGATCAGCGAGGCCAGCTCATTCGAGCGCATGCGCGGCTACCTGCGCGCCATCGGCCAGGGGCCGCGTACCGGCCGCTCCCTAACCACAGACGAAGCGCGCGACGCCATGTCCCTCATCCTCTCCGGCGCCGCCACGACGGCCCAGGCCGGCGCCTTCCTCCTCCTCCAGCGTTACAAAGGCGAGTCGCCGGAAGAACTCCTTGGCTTTGCTGAAGCCGTCCGCGCGGGGGTGAACCTCATCCGGCCGCACGTCCGGGGACTCCTCGACATCGGCAGCCCATACGACGGGCGCACCAGGAGCATCGTCGTCAGCCCGGCGTCCGCCATAGTCGCCGCAGCCGCCGGGGTCCCTGTCGTCATGCACGGCGAGAAGAACATGGGTCCCAAGCACGGGGTGCCCATAGGTGACGTCCTCGAGGCCTCTGGCCTGAACGTGGACGCCGAGCCCGCCGAAGTCCAGCGCTCCATCGAGGAGTTGGGCCTCGGGTTCATGCGCTCGGCCCGCTTCGTGCCTGCCGTTTTCGCTCTGCGCGGCCTCCGAGAAGAGGTGGCCCTGCGCACGGTGTTCGCCACGGTCGAGAAGATCTACAACCTGGCCGGCGCCGACTACAGCATCATCGGCCTCGCTCACCTGCCGTATGCCGAGAAGATGATGACCGCGGCCGCCGGCATGGGCTTCAAGCGCGTCCTCATCCTCCAGGGAATCGAGGGCAACGAAGACGCCCCGACCTCGCGCCCCTGTCGCGCCTTCCTCTGGGAGAGGGCGGCCGGGGAGCCGGACATGAGCGAGATCCGCATCGAGCCGGCGGAACACGGCCTGCAGCCGGCGACGAAGGAGGAGATGGCCGGGGGCCACGCCAACCACAACGCCGCCATCGCCGAGCGCATCTTCGAGGCCGAGCC
>JAJRAX010000312.1 GCA_028679775.1 Methanothrix sp.
TCCTGGGTCTGGACTACGATTTAGACAAGCATGGCGTCTTCATCTATCCGCCGCTCGTCAAGGGTGAGGGTAAGCTCGCTGGGGTGCCGGATAGCTACTACGAGACGGCGAAGGAGGATGCGCCTGTTGAGGGGTGAGGTGGGTTAAGCCGGGCCTGGCTTTGGGCCCGGGGGAGCTTTTTTTTGTGGAGTGCTCTGGATGCTGCAATATTAAGCCCTCTTTCCGGGAAAGATAAGAGGCTGTGTGGGCCGAAAGTGCAAATCTGAAGAGACTTTGTTCAGGTCGGCGTGCAATTGGGTTATTCTCATCAGCAGTATTCTTTATACCTGCACATCCCTGGATTCTGGCATGTTCCTGGATCTCGTTCACAGAATATAAGATCTTGCTTGTTATCCCTTTCCTCGATAAACCATTGCCTAACTTCGTCGCTTATGATGAAAAAATCCCTCTCGATATGAGGTGTAGGATGGTTTTTCGGAAAGCTCAGATATACAGTGCACCCGATGTTGATCGGTACTTCATAAAGGCTCTCGTAAACCAATGCATAGCCAGTTGCAGAGAGTCTATGGAAGTCCTTCTTCTGACCGGTCTTTAGGTCACAAATAAGCATCCCTCCCATATTTATTGCATCGGCAGAGAGATTGCTGCTTAGGCCCAAGTACCGCCCATCCAGCTTGTGCTCCACAACAAAAGGCAGAGCATGGTTAATCAGCGAGTCATCGCTCAAGTACTTATATTTCCCAAGATAGGCATAGATCGATGAGGCTATCCTGCTCACCTCGAAGGACCAGAGCTTTCTCAAATTCTCGCCTACGTTTTTGCTGATCTCAGTAGAGCATTTTGCCTGAGCGAGCTGTTCTCCTGCTTCTATTATGGCTTCAGGCAGCCGTTCCATCATAATTTGGGGCAAGTCCGTGCAAATGCCCATGCCTTCTCTGTAAATCAGCCTCTTAGCGGTAGGATAAAGTTCAGCCATGGCCTGGTGGTAAATTCGACCGGCGATCATCTCTTCGCTGGCTGGCACGTTGACCTTCTGAACATGTCTCAGATAGGAGTCCCTCCCGGTTTCGCAGTACCTATCCGAGACCTCCCAGACGGGCAAAACAATGTCATGAGGCGGTGAGAGTTCTGTAGAATACCAGTTCCAGCCTCTGAGATCTTCTGTTATGCCCTTTTCCCTGGCTTTGGGAATGAGCTTCTTTAGAAGATATTTGCGTTCTTCCTCTGAAAAGAAATACATGGTGCCTCCTACAATAATTATGTTTAATCCACCGATTGAGATCCGACACAGTATCGGCTATATTCGCAGTCCATGCATCTGCCTGGATTCTTGGTGCTGACTGGTTCAATCTCCTCTTCGATAATCTGGCCTATTTCGCGAATCATTTTCAATGTACGCCGACGTATCTCGTCGCTAAGATCAATTTGAGCATTAACGCGATCTCTGCTATAATGAATGAATCCCCGCCGGACGATAGTCTTGAAGTTTTCTTCTACCAGAATGGCATAGGCGACAAGTTGGTATTTGTGATTCAAATGAATGCATCCATTATGCGAGAAGCCGAATTTGTAGTCTACTGGGATGAATTCTTGCTTCGTCCTGACCAGATAGTCCAAAATTCCCCGCAAACCAAGGTTGTTGCTTTCCAGGGCCACTCGAAACATTTTCTCAGCCTGGTCCAGTTCCTGGTCATAGAAGAGAGCGCCTTTCCTGCGTTTCTCTTTGGCTGTGATGGAATCATGCTTTTCTTTGCCGGTTTCAAGCTTTTGATCGAAGGGCTTTGGAACGTGCAGCACATGATCGAAGTAGATTATTTTGGGACAGTAAAGGTACTGCTTGACGTCGCTGACAGTGATCATTCTAAATCTCAAAGGACAGCTACGTCCTCCTCTTTGATCTCGTAGATCTCGCCGATGCTTTCTTTTAGCGAGAAGCATTTGTTGCAGAGAGGATAGAATTGGATGTTGCCCTCTCTGTCGTGCATCATCTTCTCCAGTCGCAGCCGGAGCTTTTCGCGAGTGTTGTGGTTCATGACGCCGTAGAAAGCGCTCTCCTGGATGCGGATGCAGCCGTAGTCCATCAGCGCCTTTGCCACCCTGGTTCTCAGGCTATTGTCACTGATGTCGTAAATGATAATAGTATCCACAGGTAGTTCCTCTCGATAGCAATCATGCTCAACTTCACATCCGTCTATCAATCGTGGTCGTGCTCTCCATCACCATCGGGGAGTGAAGGGCTCATAGCATTGCCTCTCGCCTCGCAGGAAGGTGGCCACAGAACTTGCCTGGGAGCGGATGATGTTTCTGATAATCTGGCTCTTCTCCCGGTAGGTTATGCGCTCATCCAGACGTCCGTAGAATGCCGAGGATGCGATCTTCATGCCGTCCTTGGTCATGCGGCAGTCATCCTGGAAATGGCCCGGTCGCATCTCGCGGGCCAGGCCCACCACCACGCGATCCACAATGATTGGCCGGAACTCCTCCATCATGTCGTAGACCAGTTTCTCCTGGCCGGGACGGTCGGCATGCAGGAATCCGGCATAGGGATCAAGGCCTGCGTAAAGCGTAGCTGCCCAGACCTCCTGCTCCAGCAGGTAGTAGCCGAAGTTGAGCAGGGAGTTGATCTGATCTTTGGCTGCCGGGTAGTCCCTGCCGGGAAAGCTCCACTCGCCAGGTATCAGTTTGGCCCAGGTTCGCCAGTAGATCTCGGCTCCCGTGCCCTCCACGCCCATGATCCTCTCTCGCACGTCTTCCACGCGGCCTGTTATCTGGTCGAGCCGGGGGATGAGCGCCTCGATTCCATTGGAATTATCGCGAAATTCCTGCCACAGGTCGGCCCGCTCGCCCTTCCACTTCTTAGCAAAGGACTTGAGAAGCGATGACTGGTTTTTCAGTTTGCCGCGGATGAAGGA
>JAJRAX010000046.1 GCA_028679775.1 Methanothrix sp.
AGGTCGACGTCGCTCTTCAAAAGAACTCCGCGGTCGCTATATAGGTCTATCTTGTCAGACACGTTCTTTATCCTCCTTTACCTTTTTAGCAGCAAAAACTGCAACGACGGCGATGCCGAAGCGATGATATGAACGCCTATGCTAAAAGGTCTCATATCCAGCATCATCACAATTCGTTACAATCTCCCGCCGAGTTTCCTAATGCTTAATAGCTACTTAAAGTTTTTGCGTGCTATATTTATTACTACCTAATTTATAAGAATCTGTAAGGCTATCTTTTATAGAATAAATATAAATTTTTAGTTTAAACTAAATAATACGTTTTGTTTATAATTGTGCGATCCTATGCATTCCATAAGAGTTCATACAATCTTCCCTGGGGGTAAAACCAGCTCAATCTTTGTCATCGCGATAATAGGTATCGATCTTAGGAAATGATGAATACAATTTAGCATAATTGATTAGTAGGGATATACTGATATAAAAAGTTCTTACTGAATATATTTACTGATGTAAATGGTTTTGCTGATTCAGTCGGATGATTGATCTGCATAAAGCGATTTCTCCTGGCAAGTTGAATTTCTTGCAGCCAAACATTATTAAATAATCATGTTGAATGTCCCGGTTGAACAATTATGTCGGTCGATCTCCGCCGCAATTTTTACGGAAAAACTTAAATCAACTGCAATATCTGGCCTAATTGAATGCATCTCATAATTGCAGAGAAGCACGATGCCGCCAAGAGGATCGCCCATATCCTAGCCGATGAGAAGCCCCGCTCCCAGAGGGTAGCAGGAATTGAGGCATTTCAATTTGATGACAAGGTCGTGCTGGGTCTATCCGGCCACATCGTGGGTGTTGACTATCCACCAGAGTATAACAGCTGGCAAAAGGTGGACTGCAAGGAGCTGATCAGGGCAGAGATCGTTGTCCGTCCCATCCAGGAGAAGATCGTCTCGGCGCTGCGAACCTTGGGAAAACAAGCCGATAAAATCACAATTGCCACGGATTACGATCGCGAGGGCGAGCTGATAGGCGTTGAGGCTCTGAAGATTGTCCAGGAGGTCAATCCCCGTCTGTCTGCCGATCGTGTCAGATATAGCGCCATAGTCAAAGATGAGATATTAAAGGCCTTCAAGGATTCCGGAAAAGTGGACTTTGATCTGGCGGCCTCAGGCGAGGCGAGACAGGTCATAGACCTGGTCTGGGGCGCGGCACTGACCAGGTATATATCTCTCACCTCCGGCAGGCTTGGCAAAGAGTTCCTGTCGGTCGGTCGCGTCCAATCTCCCACCCTGGCTCTCATCGTCGATAGGGAGCGAGAGATTCAGTCCTTTGTGCCCAAGCCCTACTGGGAGATATTCGTCGACTTGGAGAAAGAGCTTCGGGTGCAACATGCCAATGGCCGCATCTGGGAGAAAGCTGAGGTTGATGGGATAATTTCTCGCCTCGGCAGTGTTGGCATTATCAAGTCAATTGAAACCAAGCCGCGTGTGGACAAGCCGCCAGCTCCATTTGACACTACGAGCTTCATCTCTGCCGCGAGCGGTATCGGCTTTTCAGCTGCAAACGCAATGCGTATCGCCGAATGGCTTTACACAAACGGCTTCATCTCATACCCGAGAACGGACAACACTGTATATCCACCGTCTATCGATCTGGTGGCTCTGACCAGGCTTTTCTTGAAGGGTGCTTTCAGTGAGGAGGCCAAGCGGCTTCTCAAGGGAAAGATGCAGCCGACAAGAGGTAAGAGGTCCACTACCGACCATCCGCCCATTTATCCAACAGCTCCCGTAGAGAAGAGCGAGCTGAAGGAGGACCAGTGGAAGATCTATGAACTGGTAGTGCGCCGCTATTTTGCGACACTTGCCGATCCATGTGTCTGGGACGCCACTAGCCTCAAGGTTGACGTCGGGCCTGAGCCATTCAGGGCCAATGGAGCCCGCCTGGTGGAAGCTGGATGGAGATACTATTATCCTTACAGCAAGGCTGAGGAGCATATACTGCCTGAACTCAAGGAAGGCGAACGTCTGGCTGTTTTAGGGCAAAGCGTCGAGGCAAAAGAGACCCAGCCGCCGGCTCGTTATGGCCAGGGCAAGCTCATCAAGCTCATGGATGATCTGGGGCTGGGAACCAAGTCCACAAGGCACGATATCATCAGTAAGCTCTATGCCAGAGCATATGTGCAGGGCAATCCAATGCGACCCACCAATACCGCTTATGCCGTTGTGGATACCCTTCAAAAGTATGCTCCTACCATCACCAAGCCAGAGATGACCCAGACTCTTGAGAAGGATATGACCCAGATCTCAGAGAGAAATATCAAGGAGGACGAGGTTGTCGAGAAGTCACGGGTTATGCTCACATCTGTCTTCGATGAGCTGACATCAAACCACGACGGAATTGGAGAGTCGCTCAAGGATGGGCTGCGAACCGATAAGATCGTGGGCACCTGTCAGAAGTGTAAATCGGATCTCATCATCCGGCGCGGCCACCGAGGCTCGCGATTCATCGGCTGCTCTGGCTATCCGGAGTGCAGGTTCACGCTGCCCCTTCCCAGGTTTGGGACGCTTATTGTGACTGACAAGCGGTGTGAGACGCACGACATGTTTCACGTCCGCATAATCAACAAGGGCAAGAGGCCCTGGGATTTAGGCTGCCCTCACTGCAACTTCCTGGAGTGGCAGGCCAAGAAAGCCAAAGGCCCTGCCGAGGAGAAGCCTGAAGATAATGCCAAGGCCGGAATAGAGGCCAAAGCAAAAGGAGATGGCCTTCAGGCGATAGCAGGCATAGGGCCCAAGACTATCGAGAAGCTGACACAAGCAGGGATCAATAACCGAGAGGATTTGCTCCGGGCAGGGGTCAAGGTGTTGGCAGAGAAGACGGGCATCAGCCCCAAGAAGATAACTGCCTGGAGAAGAGCGGCCAGGGCGGAAAGCTGAAGCTCAACTGCGGATTTGCCTTCCCGCACAGTTCTTGGCTTTCCGCTATTTTATGTGGGTGACGGAGTGGTTCGGTTCCTCGCTGTCTCATGTTGGTGAGGCAATGGTTTTATTATCTCTGTGTCTCTCTCGCCTCTGTGGTTCGTAGGAGAAGCTAGCCAGAATTAAACCCGCTGCTGCGGGAATCTAAACACAGAGGCACAGAGCAACGAAGAGATATGATGGAAGTCAATTGCCTGTACCACGTTACCCCGCAAAGTCGAACTTGGATTGGGCAACAACGTAGTAGGCGCGGAC
>JAJRAX010000313.1 GCA_028679775.1 Methanothrix sp.
CAGCCCAAAAAGCTCCACAGTCTCCTTTCCATCCTTGAGAACATGTGGCTTGTAGCCTGCGTTTTGCAGAGTTTTGAAGACATCGATGCCACAGGCCTCCATGGAAGGACGCATGATCTCCTTGTTCTTGCATTTCGCGCTGTCCAGATCGAAGACCGGCTGGTCCTTTTTATGCATCTCCTCTATGACGCAGGTCTCGCAGAGGTTGCAGGGCATGGCGCTCATGCCGAATGCTTTGTAGCATCCTGCCAGGAATGCTGCTCTTTCCAGGTCAGCTATCGTCTTTTGCATCTTGACTGCGGAGTTGGAGATTGCTCTGCCTCCATGCTTGGTCGAGGCCTTGGGGTCAGGTTTGGCCTCAAAGCGGGCCAGGACGGCATGTCTGTATTCAGAGATAACCCCTCTCGTCTCCTCTGGCGTCGGGCTGAATGGAGGGCAACCGAGACGCTTGCCAAAATTGTCACATCCGTACCGGCACTTGAATCGAACCCAATCGGATACTACTATAATCTCAGTAGAAATTAGCTTAAGATCTTCGTGAATCGCCTTCATTTCAGATAGCAGGCTTTCCGGGTCTTTGTTCATCATCATCAACTTCCTGGAAAGCTATATGTGTTTTGAAAATATATATGTTAGTGCCATGGAATATGATGATGCAATAGCGAAGAGCAAAAAAAGGATTTGGCAGAGAACCTAGATTCCGCCCAGATATCCGTCGCCAGTGGTAGCATAGCCTGCCGCTTTCTTGGCTGCCTCCTGAGCGTGGTACTGTTCAATTGCACTATCAGACAGTGCATTGAGATCGTTCGTTGTGTAGGTTGTTCCATTGGTCGTGCTGCCGTCGATCTCGTGGACTATCCCGCCGCTGGCGGTGTTGTTTGTCTTGACATAAGGCTTTGTCAGATCCACCGGAGCCTCCATCGTTGACATGAGAAGATTCGGATCCTCCCCGAAGTTGCTTCTGACCCAGGCATTGTAGATGTCAACCTGGGAATTAAATCCGGTGACATTGACTCCAGAAAGAGCATTCGCATATCCTTGCCCCATCTTGAAGCCCATTTTGAGGCCTTCTGCAGCACCCTGCTGCCAGTCGTTGTATCCTGCGGCCATAACCAGGCCGACTAGGCATAAAAATATAACAATGTACTTCTTCATCCATCATCACTCCTTTCCCTATAATTTTTCGGACACGATACAATTCCAAATAGATTCCCTAGCTGAAGGCAGACGGGAGAGTATAGCTCTGACTTGCCGAGCCGGCAGAGGAGACGGCTTCATCAGTCATGACGCTGCTTGACTCCACGTAGACTGGACGGCTCGTATAAGGATCTATATAGAAATACCTGGTCACATCAGTATTTGGAACTTTATAGGAATAAATGGTATTGCCTGTAAAGGTATCGACGCCAACAGTCTTCACCGAGCTGCTTGAGAAATCTGCGGAATCCCAGTTGCTGAATGGATCTTCAACCAGTTTTCCATCAACCAGCATATTTCCTTTGGGTATGTTTCCCCAGTTCCACAAGGTGCTGTTGCTATCGTTATTCTTGTCAGCTGCCTGTGTCTCATTGGCAGTCAATGTGCCGATTACACCCCGTCCATAGTCTCCGCCCACACTCTGAAAGCGGCTGGAGCTCTCTGCATAGCAATTCGTTGCCAAGAGACAGGCTACCATTAGTGCTAATGCTACAAATACATTCTTCATACTGACCCCACCGAGCCTGAATCGCTGCAGGACGATAAAAGGCTTTCGCATGTCAGAGCCATTTCCTCGCAATTCGTTTCGCTTGTCTCAGCTGATGTCCTCAGGTGAAGATCGGTGGCAAGGTGAACGTCGTACTTTCATCATCCGTTTCCGTGTCAGGAGCAAAGCTGGCACGTATAGGAACCCCAGTTGTCGGATCGAAGTAGACGTAAATCAGCTTTCCTGATACTGTGTCCGTATATTTGTAGTAATACTGGCCAGAAGTCGGATCAACATAAGTTGTAACCGGCTCGCCGGTCGTGGCATCTGTGTAGGAATACTCCGTTGGAGTTTTGCTATAGGGATCTGTGAGCGACTCGCCCAGCCAATTCTGCACAACGTTGAGCTTCTTCATCGCATATGCCGGATCGCCGACGAGGTTGCCGTCAACAACAAGAGTTCCCTTGGGTGAGCTTCCCCAGCTCCACATGCTGCTGCTGTTCTTATCACTTGTGGCTGCCGCTGCAGCTTGCGTCTCATTGGATTTTATGGCGCTGATAAGCTCGCGGCCATAGTCACCACCTACGCTCTGAAAACGACTGGAATCCTGGGCACAGCAACTGCCCAATAATAAATATGCTGCCAGAATCACCGCTAATGTAGTCTTCATAACAAACCCCTCATCCGATTCCCTCTTTTAAATATAGGCAATAAAAGCCTTTTGGAATACCTCAGGGCTGCAATGAGAATACCATTGTTCGTCCGCGCCTATCCACAGCGATCTTGCCCTCGCGCCCGAGCCACCCTAAAGCGCCATAGACCTGCTCACGCTTCAAACCAGTCCTCTTGGCCAGATCTCCAATAGCGCTCGGACCATTCTCATTAAGAGCCTTCCAGATGATTCCAGCATTCAGTCCGAAGACCAATTCAACTGTCATCTCTGTCATTTTCATTCACCTTCATCCATTCCTGACACCAACATACATCATCCATCCGCCAACCAGCACAGTTATTCCGAAGAGCAGGAGGCTCTCCAATCCCATTCCGTTTGGCAGATCGAAGATGACCACAGCGCCCATAATCAGGCTGCCAGCACCAATTAGAACTACACCGAGCCTGGCCGATAATAGATAAGACAGAAAGCCCAGTGCAATCAGGGCTGCGGCTACTAAAAGCGGCATTGAAAACAAAGGGATGGAGAGATTCATAGTTTCCCGTCCTTATGAGGCATACTTATAGTTTCGTATCAATAGATTTCAATGCTCGGCAGCCTTTCTGGCCTGCACGGCTAGCCCACGCTTCAACTGCCGCATCTCCTCTGGAGCGAGCACAGCAGTTCCGGTAGCGAGAAGCCGATCATTGCAGTCCACAACGAGCACCTCCTCTCCAGCCCGGATCTCCTCATCTACGGAAAGGACATGTTTGGCGAATAGATTGCCGCCCTTGGCTACGAATGGAGCTGCATCCTCCGAGGCCACGACCCTGAGACGAGGGGAAGGCAGAAAAGCATGTATTCGACCGGCTCCCAGCATGCTGAGAGTCAGGAGGTTGTCGTTCGCCCGGACTGTTGCAATTCTCTGTTTTCCGGAATAAAGATATCTGAGCCTGCGTGTTTTGGAGAGGCTGTAGGTGGTCCCGTCAGGAAATATGGCCTCTCCTGCGCCTCTGCCAAACTGATAATCGGCAATGATCCTGGCACGTTTGAGCATGAGGATAATATTATAGGATATAATGAAAAACATTTTGGTTGTCAACTACCCATGACTGAAGTCATGAGCTTGCGACTATGCAAAAAGTCATGTCGCATTTGGCCGGTTGACTTTGGTCCCGTAAGACCTCACAGGATGGTTGGTCCTGGCGACCTACTCCGAAAAATGCCCTCAGATACGGATTTCGA
>JAJRAX010000314.1 GCA_028679775.1 Methanothrix sp.
ATGACGGGATCCTGGTCCCGAACTAATTGGCAGCCTTCACTACCCATATCAAAACTGCAATTCGCAGCAATAGTTTTCATAGTTTCGGGTGCGAATCAGAGATTCATGATTGCTTTCTATGGGTATCATGGTCCTGTTTCCTCCGGTTTCCAAGATTGGTAGGATACAGGGCCGTTCTCATTATTATCAATTTACAGAAAATTAGTTACACTGCCATAGATACCGATTTGAGAAACAAGAATCATGCGCTATCCCTCACAATCTTTTTATCTCTTCGGTCGCTACTTTGAACATCATGCCTCTTGCTAACCCAGTCCAGTGCCCCCGCTGCAGGACCGACCTCGATCGTCGAGGTGAAAAGCTCAGCTGCTCCTGTGGGTACTCCTTCAAGTTACGCGATGGCATTTATGAGGTCGAGTGTCCCCAGGCCCCAGAGGCCTTGGGCTACAATGAGCAGTATTACCAGTGTCACCTCTATGACTATTCAGACTATCGCATTTCCAGGCTGTCCTTTCTGGCATTAGCCCGTCCTGGCCATCGCATACTCGATCTGGGCTGCGGCCCAGGGGCTGTAGCCGTCAGCTTTGCCGTCCTGGGATCTCAGGTCTACGGAGCAGACATCTCTAGAGCGGCCCTGAAGCTAAGCGCTCACCGAGCCAGGGATGCGGGTGTGAGTCTTGAACTCTTCGAGTTCGATGGCAAGACGCTGCCCTTCAAGGATTCATCCTTTCATACCATTGTCATGGCAGATGTGGCAGAGCACGTCGATGACGAAACTTTGAGCTGCCTTTTTAGGGAGTCCTTCCGCATGCTGCTACCAGGTGGAAGGCTTGTGCTCCACACCGCCCCAGCCCTAGAAGCTATGAGGATAACGGGACTTCTCCGCAGGCTCACTTTTGGAACCATTGATCTTCAGTCCAGACTCATCACTCCCGAGTACGAGCACCTGCATATCCGCTACCACTCCCAAAGGAGCATTGCGTCCCTGCTGAAGCAGAGCGGCCTTGATCCCCTCGTCTGGGGCGAGATTAGGTACCTGAAGGATCAATGGCCCAGATCCGTCCAGAGGACCTTTCATCGGCTGCTTACAGACCAGGTCTGGGCCCTAGGCATTAAAGGTTCCGTGCCCGTCGCGACATTCCCCGCGGCTCCTTACTTAGACGCCCTCGAAATTCCTTCCGACCTGAACCTCGGCCACGGCGATGAGTGGGCGCTTGGTCGTGGATTTTATGATCCAGAGGGTGGGATCTTCCGCTGGACAGAAAAAGAGGCAGTATTATATCTTTGGGCGAGAGAGGGCTGCTCAAGCCTGACCATACAGTTGTCTGCACCCCATCCCGACCTGGAGAGTAAGCCTCTGCGGGTGGTCGTCTTCCTAGACAGCCGCAAGGTGAAGGCATTAAACATAACTGATCGCAATCCGAAGACCTTCTCTTTCGACGTCTCCCGTAAGCTTAAACCAGGCATTCATAAGATAAGGCTGGCCGTGGACAGAACCTTCACTCCCAGGGACTTTGGGATCAATCAGGATTCCAGGAAGTTAGGGGTCATACTCTACGAAGTGAGGTTAGATTAGATTGGCGAAAATTATAGAAAGACTGCAAAGTTTAGCCTCGGCTTTTCGTTCCAGGAAGGACGGCTTGGATCAGATCTTCAAACTGCCCATTCAGCCCTTTGGAATTGGAGACACCGAGCGCTGCATAGAGATTCCCTGGGCATTCTCCTGTTATAGTGGAGAGCGAAGGGTCTTGGACGTTGGATATGCCAACGCCGAAAATCGTTATCTAAAGCCGTTACGTTCTCTGAAGATACCCGAGCTCTACGGCCTAGATATAGTGAGCCGTTTGGTTCCCGGGATGAGCTCCGTAGCAGGAGACATGAGGAGAGCGTCCTTTCGCGATGGAGTTTTTGACCTTATCTTCTGTATCTCAACAATTGAGCATGTGGGTTGGGACAACACCGTCTACTATCAGGACAAGCAACCTCTGGACCCAGAAGGCGACCTACTGGCTATCGGGGAATTGGCCAGGATAACTAGAAACGAAGGAAAGATCGTGGTCACTGTTCCATACGGCATGCTTCATAACTATGGGTGGTTCCTTCAATATGACCGACAGCGATTAGATAGGCTGATCTCTTCCTCAGGCTGCCGTCTTCTCAAAAAAGACCTTTTCTATTATAGCAAAGGGTGGCATGGAGCTTCTGAAGAAATGCTGGCTGGGGTTCTCTACAAAGACAATGACGCACCAGCTGCGGCTGGCCTAGCCTGTGTACTCCTAGAACGCTGAGGCGGCGGCCTTTTCGAGCCAATGCGGCGGACGGCCATCCAGCCAGGTCTCTTGTTCTCCGCAGATTGTCGCAATGTTCCGCCACATCACATCTTTCGTCGAATTCTGTTCGATACCGCATAGGTGCCGTAACCTTTATGTTCCTGTTCGCTAAATGACTAACCCGATGGTTAAAGTGCTTTTGGTAGCGCTATTGCTCCTTGGTTTCATTCTAATTGGAGAATGCTATGATCTACCTGGTGGAGAAAATAAAGTTGTAATTGGGCAAGGCACAGTTGGAACTGCATCATCTCCGCCCGTTTATGATTACACCAAGAGTGCTATTATTAATAGTCGAGATCCTGGCAATTATGTGGTCCCTAGACTTAGTTTAAGCACATCCACATCATCTACGAGTACTTCAACCGACGATAGCAGTAATACGTCTAGCTCTGGAACAGGTGCTTTGGCTTTCACTATGATGAGTGATGTTAATGGAACAGGTAGCTTCGCTGTTAGGAGTAAATTAGAGGGGCGCGATGTAGTGGGGTATAAAGCATGTCAGAGTGTGAGCGCAAGATATGGAGATCTAGATCAATCCCGGATAATAAAATTCTCTGAATATAGTGCTGCAACTACTGAATATAATTACCTTATGGCAAATATAGATTCACAAGATGCCATTTATTTTGTGGGGAAATCCTACAGTGATATATCTCGATTCCAGAATAGAGATGATTCAATACAAGAATACATAAGTGCTGGAGCCATATCAAAAGCTAGCAGGTTTAAAAGTCAGTATCTGCGAGTGAGTATCAATGATTCCAACGACACTAAAACACTGTACAATAATTATGCTGTGTACAATATCAATACCAAGTTTGTAGGTTCCTCGGACCTTCACGCTGTCACAAATAGTACAGATATTATGCAGTCTTACATAGGCCAGATCACGCTAAATAGAACGATTTACAATCAATTCATGAGCAATGATACATTCGTCCAGGATCATTGGCTTCCGTGTTGCAGTTCATCCTACGTCCCAGATGGCAGTAGATGGTTAAATAGAGAAGCTATCTGATAATTATATAGACTGAAGATCATCCAGTTGGCATTTAGGAGTATGGGCGCAAGGCTAACTCCCCCCCCCGCCAATTTTATTTGGCGGGAGGATCACCAGTATGCCAATGCCTCCCTAGAATGATATCCAGCAACTTTTCTGTGCTTTGCCTCCAGGTCTGCCATGTCATGTCATCAGACTTTGGATGCTGACTGGTTCTGTACAATGCGAGCCATGCATTTAGTGCAGTTGCGAGATCATTGGACTCTTTGCCGCTGAAATAGAAGGCATGCTCACCTGCCACTTCGCGAAAGACGGGGATGTCGCGCACAATAAGCGGTAATTTATGTTGAGCGGCCTCTACTAGAGGCAATCCGAAGCCTTCGCCTTCAGAGGCGGCGATGAGACAAACGCAGGCCGCATAGATCCTCTCCAAGTATTCATCGCTGATGCCCTCCAGCCAAAATAGACGCATGCCCAATTCGGGATGATGGTGAATTTTGTCTACAATCTCGGGAATTGTACGGCGCATATTTTGGGGAATATCTTTCCAGCCCTCCCTGCCGACGATGACGAGGTTAACATCCACTCCCTCTTTCCAGAGCTGCTCGAAGGCAGAAATTGTCTGTAGGTATCCCTTTCTTGGCTCAATAGTGCCAACCATCAGGAAACTAGGGCGAGCCGCGAGCTGGGCGAAATTCTGTGAAGCGTCATGCGGTAGATCTTGCGTGGCTGCGGACTTTTTGATATCTGCACCGATATGCATCCACCCCATCTTGAGGGGACGGAGACGTCTTTCAGCATTTGTCGTAAACCATTGCGTAGCTTCATCCGCAACCGTCCTGGAAATGCATATGACGCCTTCTGAGACACGATAAACTGAACCCAACCACTCTTTGTGTACCTGATCTGTGCCTTGTGGGAAGGCCTCAGGCATCAGTACAGGAAGCAGGTCATATATGGCAAAAAAAATCCGAACCCCGCAATTGCGCAAGGACTCCAGATAATCCACTTGAGCCGTGACTACATGCGGAGTTAGATCTAACCCGAGGAAAATATCGCCTGCTTGAAACTCTATTGGCTCATCCTCCAAAAAGTTGGAGGTAGGGCACTGCAGAAGGCCTAAAGCGAACCTTCGAGCATAGCGATAACCATGGCTACCTGAGGTTGCATAGACCGGCTCTACCCTATGGCCTCTTGGTGGATTGTTAAGCAGTTCCAATAGAATGCTTCGCGTCACACGCTCAACACCAGTCTTTAGATCGATTTGTACAAGTGCAGAAACATCTACCAGAATCTGGCGCGCCGGACGCTGCATAGGCAAGCTCCCAGTAATAGAGATCGCCAGGCTAGTTATCGACCGATCGTCTGCAGGCAAGTCATCTAATCCAGCCAAGACATCGACCAACGCGGTCCTGTCCGCTTGGGCACCCGCATAGACCCGTTCAATCGCTTGGGCATACTGCTCAGCGCACGCACGAGGTAAGTGACGTGTCATTATCACCTCGCGTGCTCGCATACCAAGGGCCTCGCGCATCTTAGCGTCTTGCCTGAGCGTCTCCAGCGCCTCGATAAGCTCTTCGTCCCTGAATTCATCAGGCAAAATGTATACTGCATCTTTCGGCAGCTCTGCCATCGAGCCATTGGCATTGACTATAGTTGGCAGGCCGAAGCTCATACAGTCCAGAACCGTACCGGATGTCTCACCACGTGAGTTAGTGCGCAGCTGCACCGCAATGTCAGCGGCCGCCAGATAATCCTTGAAGGTTTCAGCATTCATCCAGCCTGTAATACGAATACGCTGCTGAAGATCGCTATTGCGGATCATTTCCAAAAGCTTTTTGCCATACTCTTCGCCATGGTTTTCGCCCACAAAGATTAATTGGCAACGAGGATCGCGCGCAAGACTAGAACTCAGCCAGGCCTTTAAGAGACTATGATTCTTCTTGGTAGGATCAAGAATTCCAAAGCTGCAAACCAGGAAGGAATCACTTGCGATCCCGAGCCTCTCGCGTGCATACGTCCTATCAACAACATTTAGTGAGGCGCGCAAATGAGGAATAACGGACCAGTAGTCTCCTAGCTCATACCACTCCCGCGCCAATCCCACAGAATAGGCAGAGTGGACAATCACACCTAATGCTCTTTGGATTATGGTAAAATTGCATGGATACTTTAAGATGAGCTTCGCCGCATCTTGCATATGAAAGCGCTCATAGACCGCCGCATAGCCATGTGAATCATAAAGTTCTCGCGTCCATATACCAGGACGACTCGCACTAAGCTCTTGATGAGCTTTTATATGTCCTACATAAAAATCATGCAGGACCACAACGCCGGGAAACCGATCGAGCAGATCGAGCATATGCCAGTGGAAGTGGGAATTACCAATGTGATAGAGTATACGGTCATAGAGATCTACTTTTTTTGTGAAATATTCGACAGAACGTATGGGCAGGCACGCCCGGATCCATGAATCAGAGACTTCCGGCTGGGAGACTATTACCTCAAGATCATAGTAACGGGCCAACTCAGGAATAAGCTCGGCACTATAGTCGGATATGCCCGTCCGCTCGGGCGGCAGAGGTGAGATATAAGCAAGCTTTGGGCGACAGGAAGGCAGTTGAATAGTCTTATCGTCATTTTTTCGTTCGGCATAAATTTTCTCGATAGCCACGATAGCACGTTTGGCGCATTCGTCCCACGAGAAACTCCTTGCCTGTAGAAGGCTAAATACGCAGAGTTCCTGGCGCAAGCTATCGTTCGTCAGCACTTCCGCCATCCTGAAAGCTATTGATTCCTCTGAGTAGGGATTAAATAACACATCCTCACGACCGACAACCTCGGGCAGGCTGGATGTATTGGATGCTATCACAGGTGCACCACAAGCCATCGCTTCAAGCACTGGCAGTCCAAATCCCTCGTGATAAGATGGGAAGACGAACAGCTTGCAAAGGTTATAGAGCTTTAATAGTTCAACGTCAGGTATATGGTCGATGAGAATAAACTCATCCTTGGACAGGCCGACGGACATAGCTGTGCTCTGCAGGCTGCGTACCTCGCTTTCGGGCATATTGCCTGCCAGCAACACAATCTGATGTGTCCTTCGCAGATCGGGAGAGAGGCTTGCATAGGCGCGGATCAGACGATGAAAGTTCTTGCGAATATCTGCTCCACCTGTGTACAAAAGGAAAGGCCTAGAGATCCCGTACTTTTGGAGCAGCTCCGATTTTTCCTCGGCCGAGATCTCAATTTGCCTGAAACATTCGTCGGAGGCTGCAGATATATTGAAAACTCGGTCTGCCCTCAGACCCAAAGAATTAATGCCCTCATTTTTGGTAGAGTCGGAGATGGCAAGCCATGCAGAAGCTCGCTCAAGGTGTTGCACTTTTCTCATATAATACTGCTCATATGCTTGATCTTGACGCAGGTAATGCTCGTAATTTAGTACGGGTATCAGGTCGTACAAAGTGACAACAGTTGGCGTTCTTTGGTCCAATACGCCAATGCTAGTCACCGCATCATCAAGAAAACCCTCGAAGATGCTGGTTACATGCACCACATCCGGTCGCAAGCTGGCCAAAAAGCCCTCACGGATGCGCTCTGCCGCCTCTCGACGCCAAGTGTTACCGGATTGAGACTCTCGCACCGGGCAGGGTGCATGCCAGACACGAATGTTCTCTTGTGGCAGCAAGCCGTCGAAGGCAGCACGGATGGGTTCGATGGTCTTCGGGAAGAGACCGTTTAAAGCGACTATGATCTCATGATGGCCATGGTTGCGGACCATGGCTTTGGCCAGCGCGAGGCTGTAGCGACCGATACCACGGAAGCGGCTTTCTGTCTGCGCTCCTTGCAGGTCGATTACGATACGCATCAGTAGTTTCTCCTGTTTTTCTCAATGGCTGCCGTTAGATCAGCATAAATGCGCTGGGCCTGTGGCGAAAGATCCGAGGGCTGTAAAGGAACCTGTGAATATATCAGAGATTCTGTGCCGCAGCCTACTGACGGAGCGAAACTATGCAGCCATGTTTCAAGAGCCGGGATTTTTCGGACTAATGCCATAGCCCATACCTTCAGCGCGGGATGATCTATCGCAAAGCGGATCAGACGGACCATCACGAAGCTAACCAGATCTTCAGCGCCGCTCTTGATGATGTGCGGGATTCTAGAGAGATTCTTACGCAAGCGGAGCAACGCACAAAAGGCGACGCGTAATGGCATGGTGATTCGCCAGGAGTGGCTGGTATAAACGGATTGAAGCTCTTGATTTGAACTATCTGCCACAGCCTTCCAGTGATCGATCTGGTCATTGAGATCCTCGATCCTCGCTTTGGCTGCGTTCCATTCGTTTTCCAGCCATTGCCAACGCTCGCGCTCATATGTCATCTGTTCCTGGTTCTTTCTTTCATTTTCCTGGTTCTTTCTTTCATTTTCCTGGTTCTTTCTTTCATAGCGCATGGCCAAATCATCCATGGTCAATCCGTATTCCTTGTCAAACGCCGCATCAAAAAGGCTTAGCATCTCTTTTATAGCACTCTTTTGAGCTACAACCGCATAATCTGGACTGATCCCCACAAATATATCCATGACTCGTACGTTTTCGTTATGGGTGAGTGATGATGGTTCTTGTAAACGAAGCAGTTTAATCCTGGTAAAACCGTAATATTCTGTCAAAAAATATAACAATTGTGGTGGCACTGGTCGCAGATGAGTCGGATCCAAGTAGAAGCTGTTCGCGCCAACCGAGAGGTTTTCTGGATTTGGTGTCTCTAAGATTAACAGGCCACCAGGCTTGAGAACGCGGTGCGCTTCATCAATGAGTTTTCGTTGGGCATCGAACGGGATGTGCTCTATGATATGAAAACCAGAAATCACTGCCACACTTTCGTCCTGCAGCTTCTGGAAATGCAGGACTGCTTCTTCTTTTACCACCGAAAGTCCTTTCGCATTACAGGCAGCTATCATGCCCTCGTCTAGGTCAACACCTTGAGCCTCAAACCCATTTTCATCCATCAGCTCAAGCCATTCACCTCTGCCACACCCTATATCCACCGTCTTGCACTCTCCGTAAATCGTCTTCAATGGCTGGATGAATGGCAGGTAAACACGCAAACGAGATTTGATCAACTCTTGCGGGCCTCGGAAACGATCTTCAAAAGCGCGATAAAAGCTCTCGTTCTTCACATTGACACACCAGACACATTTGGTCTACTACGACTAATCTCTATCGCCTCTGCACAATCTCTGTCGCCCAACACCATGACAAATATTTGCTATTCTTTCCATGCTCATAAATTTGTTCCCAGGACAATCTATCATGCAACGGTAACATTCTGCACAGCGATGCTCAGGCACCTGGAATCGGAGTTTTTCAGCACTTTTATGTCGCACGGTCGCTCGCAGCCCTCGGGTACATGCATATGCACAGTGTTTGTACCATCCGCGAGACGCACATGCGCGGTGACATTTGTGAAGCCTGTGCTGGGAACTGGCACGTGTCCTGCAAGCTCATCGCCAACATAGATCTCAATGGTGCGCGGACGATAGAAGCTCAGGGCATGCAGACTCAGTTTGGCGGTGCAATTATCTGGTGAGAAGACCGCGAGCGTGGCGTCCGACTGCATCCAGCTCGTCGACACGCCTGACCAAGATTCGATACCGTAAAAGCCTGAGGTTGGCGCAACTATGGGATTTAATTTTTTTGAAAAGGTTGTATTGAATTTACGGACAGATTTCCTCATATCGAAAAAGTACAATCTATGATTATCGCTTACAATGGGATCTATTTTGAGAATTTTGCTTATATTAGTGATTACTTTAGTCCCCTTATCGGGATAGCCAAAGCTATCAATATAGATACCCTTAAAGCCCTCAAAGGATAAGGACTTAATTGTCTCCCCCAATGGCATGTTTGCCACCAGTCTGTACCGTAGGTCTCCCTCACGCCCTTTCATGGCTCCGTAGCTCCAACGTAGTTTATCCGAATGTAAATATCCTTTGAAATGCGAATATTCGGCCATTTCATTTACCGCAGGGTACTGTGGATATGCTGCATAAGGTAATTGAGCGATCATCGCATTTTCCGGCATCATTGCTTCAATTTCTTTTATAAATCTATCGTCATTCATATATTCTTGCTTTATTGAGTCATAAGATGGTACCATTGAATTGGAGGTTTGGTCGAGCACACCGACTACAAGCAGTATGCCAGCAACAAAATAAACATATTTGTTAATATTGTGTAACTTTGAGATATAATTTAACACAACCAAAATACAGAAAATCGAGAAAAATGCTATAAATATACTTATGCGATTTATTGACCTAAATTGTGATAGAAGAGAGTACGCAACTACTGAGCTTAGCCCTCCAATAGTCGCAAATAATATAGCGAATAGATTTAAAGTACTTAATCCATTTAAGATAGCTAGGTCGTAATCTAACCTATCTAATATTCCGTAGCTTTTAAAAAAGATAAAAGCAATTAGAATGACGAATCCGAGGCTGGCAATAGCACCCAGAGAGGAAAATGAATTTTCATTGACTAAAGGTGCCGTACTACTATAGTATTGGGCGATCTTAGAAAAAAATGGTACCCTATGATCACTGATCGGCAACAGTAACTGAATTATCTTCATGCCATATATTTCAGTCTCAGCCGGGTGCCGAAGGCTAACACCTTCTGGATTAGGTCCATTCTGATAGTGATTAACAAGTATTGGTGTAAGACTTAATATTACTGTTCCTAACACAAATATTGTTAATATAAAAGACACACATATCTGCTCTCTTCTCCATGATTTTACTGACGCGAGCACCCCCAGTAAAACGAGAAATAAACAAAAGATATATGAATAATATAAAAATGACAGGCCCGACAAAACGCAAATCGCCACACTTGCTAGCAGCTTACGATCCAATAATATCTGATCTAATGTAAATACTTCTTCAGATTTCAACAAAGCAAATTCATTGAAATAAATCCATAAGAGGACAAGAACCATCAGCGGTATTATATAATATGATGACGCATTAAAATGAGCTACGCCCCTTAGAAAATGATAAGGCATTAAGGCAAAGAGGAGACTTCCAAGTACAGAATACGCATAATTGATGTTAAATTGCCTAAAAGCAATGATACAAGTCAATGCAGTCAGCGGATATGTTAATAAATAGTATATATTTTCTACAAAAATAGGATTAGACGAAAAGAATGAGATACACTTTAAGCCTATGCAATCTAAAATATTAAACGAAGGGTAGTCGAAATTTTCGAGCACGTAGGGTGCGCCGAGATTACTGTTATGCCAAACCCACCCATTTTCTATTATTGTTTTAGTTAAAGCATAAAAGTATAAAGAATCTCCCCCATAATTAAACGGTATGTAAAGATCTGCAATATACAATTTCAAAAACCAGATGAGTACTCCGATGCATAATATCATTGGAACAATGTACTCTATTAACTTTAAACCATGGCTAAATCGACCCATCGTGCAAACACCTTTCATTAATTGAATCTTATCCTTAACAGAGAGATCAACATCTCCATCGAATAGGATAATTTAAATTTTGAACCCTCGGAATGCTTCCATGTTATCGGATGTTCTAGAACAATATACCCCTTCATTCTCAATCTCCAGAGAAGCTCGACATCTATCTCGAATCCCGTGGTTCTTATTTCATCCAGGACATCATGGATTGCATATTTTTTGAAGACTTTTGCACCACATTGAGTGTCTGTGAAGGGCAAATCAAAGATGATCCTAACAAATATATTAAAACCTTTGCTCACTAATCTTCTGTTAAGTGATTGCATTTTTAGGATTTTCGATTCTTTCAATCTTCTTGAGGCAATAACTCCATCAACATTATGCAAAGCCTGGAACAATTTTTTCAAATCAGTAGTACTGACAGACTCGTCTGCATCAATAAAACCTATCTCTTGTCCATGTGCCGCCCTAAATCCCTGAATTAAAGCTCCTCCCTTGCCCAAACGATGGTTAAAACTAAGGACTAAAATATTTGGATATTTGAGTGAGAGGTCTGTTACAATAATTCTCGAATTATCCTGGCCGTCGCATACTACTATAATCTCTTGACCCGGAAAATCATTTACTAGGTTCAAGACCACCTGTTTTATTCTTGATTCTTCATTATACGCAGGAATTATAATCGATTTGCTGAGCACACAATTTAGTTCATCTACCATCTATAAGCCTCACCACATAACGAATCGTTCAAGCGGCAGTGACGTTCTGCACTGCGATGCTTAGACATCTGGAATCAGAGTTGTTCATCTCATTTATATCACACGGACGCTCGCAACCCTCAGGCACGTGCAGGCGTACGGTATTTGTGCCATTGGCGAGGTGAATAGGCGCAGTCACATTAATGAAACTTGTCGGGATGGCCACGTCTGCCGCAAGCTCATCTTTTGCATATATTTGCAGAGAGCGCGGACGGTAGAAGCTCAGAGCCCGCAGGCTCAGATTAGCGGCGCGGTTATCTGGCGAATAGATTATGAGCATGGAGTCGGAGGGCATCCAGCGGGAGGGCACGCCATCCCATAACTCTAGTCCAAACCACCCCTTTGCCGGAAAAATTTCATAGGGTGACGCATCCTTTTGATGCGCAAGGGTCATTATATCGTTCAAATTTTTTAAGCAGTATTCCGGTGAAACCATTCCCGCGCTAAATGTCCTCTCGATTTGCGTGTCTCTCCAATCCCATTGCTTTTCAGTCTTATTTGAGTCCGCATCCCAGCCTCCGTTCGGGTAATAGAAGGCACCAACAAACTGCACAAAAACCGACCAAATCAGCAGCAAAGAAATGACGCCAATTATAAATAAATTTTTCTTGCATTTAGTATTTAAATTAATATCTTTTACGAACAATCCAGATAAGATTGCCAAACTGGGTAGCATTCCAGTCAAGAGTCGAGGACCATAGCATCCGCCTCCCCACCAGGAAATCCATGTACTGTACGCAAAAAGCAGGACCAAGCAGGAAGGCCCCATAATCAACAAAAATTTTTTAATTCGTTTGTTCGATATTCGCGGAACCTTAAGGTATCCCAAGATTGAAATTAAGATAATTGGTGAATAGATAAATAAACCTCTGCTTGGACTTATTAGCAATCCGAGCAGTCGGTAGATCATATCTGGACTTAAATCAAATTCATCAAAAAAGGCGGAATAGCCTCCGAAAAGACTTCCAAAAAAATAGAGATTATAGATCAGAAATGGGAAGCCAGATAAAAAGACAAAAATAGCATAATAGAAAATTTTTTCGACCTTTATTGATATTATGTAACATATGACGGGGATTAAGAGGATACTATCAATCTGCCTATTAAATACAAACAAACCTGATAATATGCCCAAAAATACGATTAATTTATTGGAACTCTCTCTTTCATTTTTTAAGACTAAGAAGATTGATGTTGATAGAAAGAGTTCGACCAATCCCTGTTGCCAGAGTGCTTGACTGCTTGTTGCCCATGTATTGGTCGCAAATGCATAGATTAGTGCGACAATCGTTGCAGTCTTTTTGTTTGTTAATTCTTTCAGCGACAGATAAACGAATATGACCGAGATAGACGCTATCAGCGAGGCGGACAATTTCTCCATGAGCGAGACGGCCATTGCAAAGCCCGGCTGGAACATATCGAGGGGAATATTGTTTGATTTTAAATATATATATGGCACTATGTAAAGTATTGTGATTAATGATGGGATAACGATTGGATAGATGGATAGATAATGGCCGTTTATATCTCTACAAAACCATACCGGATTAAATTCAGACGTAAAATAACAATAAAATTTATCAAGATAAAGATTATGGTATTCTAATAAGTTGAAGGGCAACAACGAAGCTGGAACCGTGTCCCCGGATCCGATCCTCCTGCAATTTATATTGTAAATTAAATAAACTAAGCTAAACAGAAATACATTATCATTTCTAGTTATAAAATCAACTAGCATTTTTCTCATTCTGTCACCCATACACATGTTATCTAAGATATTATTATCAATTCAATGATTAGCGGCAAACTACCCAACCCCGAAAGGGCATGGGCATTCTATCGCTCCGAAAGAACAGCCTTGATAATGGAGATAATGGACAATCCTTTTCGAGCCTCAAGGCCGGTCTACATAGCGGCCCAAGAAATCAATATTCTGAGCACCATTCAAATCAGCATCAACAGACCAACCACACGCAGGACACTTGAAACTCTTGCCATGCCTGTTTCTATGCTCACCACAAACATGGCATGTCTGGCTGGTATAAGCAGGATCGACCAAGACCCGAAAAATACCAGCTTGCAGAGCCTTGTAGGTCCCGAAATCCTTGAGCTGATAGAAGGCCCAACCATTGACCTGAGGTCTCTGGTTCTTTCTAGCCTTCTGGCTTACTCCTTCTCTAATTCCGGCCAGATCTTCCAGAGCAAGCCTAGCAGGGATCTCATGAGCTCTGGTTACAATTGCTTTGCTGATTTCATGGTTAATTTGCCTTTGATATCTGCTTTCCTTGCCTGATAGTCGTTGCTGAAGTTCTCTGCATCTTTTGCGAGAGCTTCTTGTACCTTTCACGGATTTTTGCTGAAGAACAGCTCTCATCGATTGATAGTGTCTCTTAATCTTCTTGATGGTCTCTCCGCCGAACTTCTGACCTTCAGAAGTCACGGCCATATCTGTTACGCCAAGATCGACGTCAAGAACCTTGTCGGTCTGGATTTCGTTGGGTGCATTGCTCTTGACCTGGATGTTGATGTAGTATTCATGTCCGTTCTTGCAGAGCATGGCGCTGGTTGGTTTAGCCCCTCTGAGCTTGTCGCTCGGATATGCTCCGAGAACCTGCTTGATTCGTTGCCTTGACCTGGAAAGAGTCACGCTAACATCTTTATCTTTCTCTCTGAATGCAAAGATCGGAGCATCATAATCAATACTAAGTGGCTCAAAATTCTTGTCGGTAGAATGATCTATCGTGGCCATCTTGCGGTTAGCTGCAACACGATTGATAGCTCTAATTACTAGATTGGCAGAAAGACCGAACTTTGCCCTAACATCTTGGTAGACAAGACTCTGGATACGAACATTGTTTCTGAGTTTTGCAGGTGTGTCTTGGTCAATCCAATTGCAGGCATCCTCAAAGGTTTTGAGAGTATTTTCTCTATCTTCCGCCCGGGAGTACGTTGGACTCATCTTGCATTGGACTGGTAACACCTGCACAGTCATCCGTAGGTAGTATATCACTTACGTGATTTAAACGTTATGATGGGAAGGGCTTTGCACCTAAAGTCCATTCTATACCCAGATTTGAGCGCTATCTCGGAAGAGTTGCGCCTAAGACGGATGCGGATGGCGTTCTATCATCTAACCAGACGCTCCTCAATTCTGTCCAGCTTTTTTGTGAGGAAGTCTACAATTAGCCCCAGCGAGATCAACTGAATACCGACAAGTATGAGAAATGCAGTGAATAGGGGGTAATACTCATGAGATATTACGCCGAACTGGACCTTTTCATAGATAGATATCAAACCAGTTACCAGGCCGATGGCAATGAAGATCAAAGATGGCAGAAGCACCATCTTGGAGAGCAGAGACGTCTCATAGTATGCCACAGATAATAGGGCCGTCAGCATCTTTGCCCCATCCTTAATTGGATTGAGCTTGGACTTGCCAACTCGCTCTCGATATTCAATAGGTATCTCGACAATCTTGTAGCCAAGCTTCGCAGCCCGGACCGTCATCTTTGTTTCGAACTCAAGGCCCTTAGCCTTGACATCCAATTTGTCAAACATATCTCGTTTAAGGGCCCGCAGCCCGGTCTGGCTGTCTCTGATTCTCAAGCAACTTATGTAGGTCGCGAGAAAAGAGAAGATGTTATTTCCTAGCCTATTAAGTGTAGGTATATTATCTCTGCTCTGCAGCCTCGCGCCCAGCACTAGGTCTGCACCATTCTCGATCGACTTGATTAGGTCCGGAACATACCTGGCAGGATAAGTGCAATCCGCGTCTGCGAATATGATTATATCCCAACTTGCATGTTTTACGCCAGTCCTGATTGCAGCCGCCTTTCCCAGATTGATCTCATGCCTAAAAAGCTTCACTTTTTCGTTCACGCATTTTTGGCCCACCTCGAAGGTGCCATCGGTGGAACCGTCATCTACGACAATGATCTCGTCCACCCACTCAAGGTATTCCTTCACTACTCGTGGCAGACCCTTTTCTTCATTATAGGCAGGAATTATGAGTGATATATTCATCTTCTCCCCTGGTGTGCATGGGTAGCGGATACCCAGGTCTTGGCCATAACTGATCGTTCTTTCTCATTTGCGAATTGCATCCACCCCGCCCCAAAGGGCGGGGCATCGAACTGAAACTTCTGGTCCGTGAGTTATCGTCCTGCGACCCTCATGAGCCAGTTTATCGGAAGTGTCTGGTTGTTTTTCATTGGCAATCTGTATGAGTAAAGCCTGCCCGCAACCTTATCGAAGAGATAGGAGTCTCCTGTCGCGTTCTGAATCTCTGCAGCAAGACCAAGGGACCTATAGCCGTAGAAGCAAACGAAGAAATCCCCACTCACGAGTATGTCGGGCACCTCTACACCTGTCATTCTGATCCCTTGGCTACTGGTAAAGTACGGCAGCTGAGTATCTGCAAAGTGATATATCAGCCTCAAATTGGCATCGCGAATCTCAATCGCGAAGGGCAACGGCTTCGGAGACTTTTTGCTGCTCGCGTTCCAACCATCAGTGGCCATTATCAATATGCTCTCAAGCTTCCAGCCTGACTTTGGAGCAGTAAACTTTACGGCCTGCGCTGACCCGTAGGTGGGTGAAACAGCAAAGGTGATATTCATTATAGAGATGTTTATCCCGCTATCTTGCTTCAATATGGTAATATTTTCTTGCTGTACTGGCGTATGAGTAGTGACAGAGTTCGCTGGTTGTTTTGTGGCAGGAGCATTGAGAACTGATTCAGATTGTTTAAGCTGATTTAGACCTAATGAGGTCCCCGATTGCGGATTAGCAGCAAAGCCACTGAAACTAAGGGTTGCACAACATAGTAGCGCTATTATCATGATAAATCTCTTCAATTGATCACCCAATAGTAATTGAAGCGCATTCATATATAGATGATGCGAGACCAAAACCCATCAATGTCTAGACTGGGGGAAAAAATTCATGGGTTTTCGGTAATGCGAAATTCAGTCAACCTGAACATGCAAAAAAGATAAAAATAATAAAGATAACAATACTATGATATCAATCCATATTTAATATATATATATATATTAAATACACATCCATGGATTCTGGTCGTGTGTGATGGCTACTGAAAATCATCACGAGAATCAAATGCATTGGATTCATTTCGGCAGTATGCATCCATTGCGTCATTTGTTAGCGCTTTTCAGTAGCTCACGTACGCGACCTGGATTTTATCTCCAAGTTATCAAAAAGCATCCCGCCAACACTAATGCAATCCCTGCCCAACGTATTAGCGTGACATTCTCCCCGATAAGTATAAACGCTAGGATGGCTGTTACTACGTACCCCAGGCTCAGCAGTGGGTACATAAAGCTGACGTCAAGTGTGGACATAGCTCCTAACCATAGGAAGACTGACACTGCGTATAAGAATATCCCAAAAAGTATATATTTATTTGTAAATATATCCCATACAGTCTTTAATTGTAATAGATCCCCTATCCCGTTTATCCTGCTCATCTCGGACATGCCTACTTTCCAGAAGATCTGGCCAGTGGCTCCAGCGAGTACGCAAACTAGAACTAATATCAACGCGAACATAACCTTTTCTTCCTTCATCTATTCACCTATTTTCGCCTTCATGGTATCAAAACGGACATGAGCGTTTCTTATTGTAGAAATTCCCAATAAAATGCCATATGTTCTCAAGAGCATCTTTCAAATGTTTCATATCATCTCCTCGCCCGGGATGGAGGCATTGTGGATACCTCGAACGTTAGGCCGAGGAGGCGCGTGCCCAGCTGTTCATAAATATTCATATATATATATGCCAAATTAACTTTTTGTTGTTGTCTCTGGCCTGCTAAGACACACTCAGAGCAAACTGTTTAGCCAGGTCTATAACTGGAAACACACATCTGATCCAGATTGGAATGGACAGCAACGTCTAGGCTAGCGAATTATAGAGGATTTCGAAAAACCCCTTAAAAGCCGATCATAGCAATCTTGTGACTTTTTGCCGATTGCGAATCCAGCTGAGTGGGATCGACCTTTGGAGGTTATTCGAAATCCTCTATAGTGCTTTACCCAAAGTGTGATACTTATAACCACCACGCATAAGCTTAATCTAACAATTATCTACTTATAAACCGTTAGGTTAAACACCTATAGTTTCTCGCATTTGAGGCCACGATCTGGTGAGGGCTGTCGGAAGAGTAACCTTCCTGGAACCTGCAACTCTATGCCAACCAGTCTATTGCGGTCCGTAGTAGAGTTGACTAAGGTATACCTCCTCACATTTTGATGTCTTGATGATGCTTTCTACGATTTCACATCATGCAACAGACATTCATATATTTCACTACCTTGGCTGTTTTTTAGTTGTTTTAGCCGATTCCGGGTCGTCTGCCTCCATTCCGCTTCTAGAAAATGTCGCTTTGTACCATTCAATGACCCTAGGCAATCCTTCATCGAGCGGCACCTTGGGCATCCAATTCAGAGAGTCTCTGGCCCTGGTTATCACAGGCTTTCTCCGCAGGGGATCGTCCTTTGGTAGTGGAGAGTAAACGATCTCCGAACTCGATCCGGTCAATTCCAACACCTTCCTCGCTAGCTCCTGGATGGTAGTCTCTTTGTCATTTCCAATGTTTATCACACTTCCCTTCGCAGAGTCCAATGCCGCCAGCTTAAACAGCCCTTCCATCTGATCCGATAGGTAGGTGAAACTCCTGGTCTGGCTGCCATCACCAAAGACGGTTATGGGCTTGCCATGCAAGGCCTGATCCAGAAATCGAGGAATAGCTCTGCCATAGATCCCATCAAATCTCATGCGCGGTCCATAGGTGTTGAAGATGCGCGCCATCCGAGCGTCGAGCCCGTACTGAGTCTTGTAAGCTGTAACATAAGCCTCGCCACATCGCTTTGCCTCATCGTAGCACCCTCTTGGGCCGATGCTATTCACGTTGCCGTAATAGCTCTCCGGCGTCGGCACTACCTGCGGGTTGCCGTATGTCTCGCTGGTCGAGGTGTAAAGCAACCTGGCATCGTGGTGTCTCGCCATCTCCAGGGAATTCATCA
>JAJRAX010000409.1 GCA_028679775.1 Methanothrix sp.
CGTGGCATGTGAATACACTCACTGGAAGGGCATCGTCTCCCGCTTCGTATCTCGCCTTTCGCAGGCAGAGCAGGATCGCTTCTGGTACCTGAACGCCATTAACGCCTACCAACTGAAATTGTAGCCAACTCTTATTTTCATCATGCGCGCACTTAGTATTCAAAATCCAGGACAGACAGCCCTGATCGACATTTCCAAGCCATCGCCCGCTCCGGGAGAAGTTCTCCTCCGTGTCAGAACAGTCGGTTTCTGCGGCTCCGACCTAAGCACGTTCCAGGGACGCAACCCGCTTGTCTCGTATCCAAGAATTCCAGGACACGAGATCGGCGCCGTCATCGAAGCTGTGACGGAAGGGGTTCCCTCAGAGTATTCGGTCGGCATGGAAGTGACTGTCATTCCCTACTCCAATTGCGGCTCGTGCGCTTCCTGCCGCCGCGGACGCGCCTACGCATGCAAGAACAACAAGACGCTCGGCGTCCAACGCGACGGAGCCATGACGGAATACATCTGCGCGCCTTGGGAAAAGCTCATATCGGTGGCTGGACTCAACCATCGCCAGCTGGCCCTGGTCGAACCGCTCACCGTCGGTTTCCATGCCGCAGCCCGCGGCCGTACTTGCGCGGGCGACGTTGTTGTCGTCTTTGGCTGCGGCGCCATCGGACTCGGAGCCATTGCCGGTGCCGCCGCGAGTGGCGCAACAGTGATCGCAGTGGATATCGACGACCGTAAGCTCGACCTCGCCCAAGCGCTGGGCGCATCGCGCGGAGTCAACTCAGCCAAGGCCAAGCTTCACGACAGCCTGCTTGAACTCACTCAAGGCCACGGGCCCGATGTCTGCATCGAGGCGGTGGGCAGTCCCTTCACCTACCGCGCCGCGGTGGAGGAAGTCGCATTCACCGGACGAGTCGTCTGCATCGGTTATGCCAAGGAGGACGTGGCTTTCGCCACAAAGCTCTTCGTGCAGAAGGAAATCGATATCATGGGCTCGCGCAACGCCGCCCCCGAAGATTTCCGGCGCGTAGCAAGCTATCTGCGCAACACCGCCTTCCCCTATGATCGCGTGGTCACCAGAGAAGTTACCTTAGAGGATGCAGGCCAAGCCCTCGCGGATTGGTCGGCAAATCCCGGCGCCGTCACCAAGTTGTTGGTGCGCGTTTCCTGACGCCCCCCCCCCCGGAACGTCAGTGACCCGATCCGCTGTCGTTTTTGCGCTTCGTCTGCCGCTTCACTTCGTCGCGGCATTCGGCCATGACGCGCAGCCATATCTCCCGCAGATCGAAAAGCATCGACGTGGCCTCGGCGCGGAACGCCAGCGCGACGGAAGTCGATGGATACAAGGGGGAATTAAGATCGCTCAAAGCCGTGTTTAGTTCGCGCATCGCCCGCTTGAACTGGCTGACGGCCAGCGTGTAGTCCCCAAAATCCAAGGACTGGATGGCAAGAAGCGAAATCGTCTCGCTGCGATGCATGGCGGCGAGAAACGATACGGCAAGCGACTGAGGGACTTGTCCCGCTTGCGCGGCAAGGCGTTCCCAAGAACGTTGAAGCCCCAATTCAATGGCGGTTGAGGCGATGTAAACCGGGTTATGCTGAAGGATGTAGGGTTCTCCGAGATCGTCATCGCTCTCGTCATCCTCCGCTGAATCCTCGTTCAGATCGACAGGATCTACAAGCGGCTCGCCCTCCCACCCCATGCAGCGGGCCGTGTCATCAATGCGCTGACCGCTACCAGCCATCGATTCATAAAATCCCAGATAACGGAGAATTACATCATCCTGTTTCCGAAGGTATTTCTCCCAGTCGAACTCACTCCAAGTGAGCTCACCTGGGTTCTCATACTCGCCGTCGGAAAAGCTGTCTGAATCTTTTGGAATCATTCGTGTGTGGGTGAGAAAGCACCCTGTCTGGGAGAGAGTGAGACCGGGCTGCCCTCGAATGCAAATGCAAAGACCAGATAACGACACAAGTGCCCGCCCCCTCAGCGCTGAGGAAGAAAAAACAGAGCGCTCCATGGAAGAAGAGGTGGCGGAAGGCCGACTTCCCTCTTTTGCGTATTGCAGCAGAGAAGCTTGGAGATTTTCATTTTCGAGTGATGCCTGAAACTTCCCACGAGATTATTTTTTTCGAAGGCCGCGTCCAAGGGGTTGGCTTTCGTTACACCGTGCTCCAA
>JAJRAX010000410.1 GCA_028679775.1 Methanothrix sp.
CCAAAGGGAGATGCTGAAGGGCCGCCTGAAAAGCTCGTCTCTGCATTAAACAAGGCAGGTTTCAGGGCTGAAACGGCAGATGATGTTGAAGGGCTTTTATGGGGCAAGCTTATTATTAATGTGGGCATCAATGCCCTTACCGCCGTTACAAGGCTGAAAAACGGCAAACTTCCTGGTATAAAGGGAACCGAACTGATAATGGAAGAGCTGGTGAGAGAGGCCGAGGCAGTAGCTGCGGCGAAAAATATTAAACTGCCCTATGATGATCCATTAGCCCGTGTAAAAGAGGTCTGTCGAAATACATCAGGGAATATAGCATCCATGCTCCAGGATGTCCTCAATAAAAGAGAAACAGAGATTGACTTCATTAACGGGGCGATTGTCCTGGAGGGCGAGATGATGGGAATACCGACACCCGCCAACCGCCTGCTTACATATCTTGTAAAGGCTATAGAGGAAAGTTATCAGGAAAGACTTTAATTGCCGTTAGCAATTATTCTGACATTAGGCCCCAGCGGTCTCCATTGATCAATGCGGCTGTCTTTAAAAAGGGCTATCACATGTATCCCGAGCATGGCAGCCAGGTGTGTGACTCCGCTGTCGTGGCCGATATATACAGAGGCCCTGCCAAGGATGGACGTGAGTTCTTCTGTTGAAGGAAGAACCTTCAGCTCAACATCTCCGTCATTCAGATTATCCCTGAAAAATTTTATTATATCCTCTTCAGCGGGACCAAGAAGCATGATAATCTTTTGCGAATTATCAAGCTGTTCACTCTTTATCCCCTTTATCAGTTCAAGCCAGAAGGCAGGCGGATAGTTCTTCTTCCTCGATCCGGAGCCTGGATGAATTACGACTGGACCGAGTTCCTCAGCAATTGGGGTTTCAGGGGCCATAAAGGCGGTTTTAAAGGCGTCTTCAAAGACGCAACCGGCATTCATCAGCAGGCCGGCGCTTTCAATGGACCGTGCCATATAACTTGCGATATGCGTTGTATCTTCTTCAGGAGGAAAGACAGGGAAAAGACTGACA
>JAJRAX010000315.1 GCA_028679775.1 Methanothrix sp.
CGTCCAGGACCTCAGAGACGGAACGATCGCCCACCATGGACCGGAGCCTGGCCAGGATCGGGGTGTCGTGCTCGATCAGCCCTTCCAGCCGCTTGATTTCGGTGTTGAGGGCCTCCAGCCTCTTAGGGTCCGAGATCTTCATAGCGCCGGCTTCGTCGAACCACATGCAGCTCGTTGTTTCATCCTTCTGCGGGTCGCGTACTCGAGCTACTGAAAAGCGATAACAAGTGATTAACTCGATTCATACTGCAGAAATGAATCCCATGCATTCGATTCCCGTGATGATTTTTAGTAGCCTTCACCCATGACCCTTCAGCGCCAGAATGCGTGATCACGCTGCACCTCTTCTCTTGAAGCTTCTTGCAGTTTCCAAGTTGTACATCACGCACCTTTCCGCCTCATGCCAGGAGGCCATCCAGTGGCATGAGACTGATCGCTCTTCTTTGTGGCCTTTGTATTTTTCCATTTACCATATGTGCAGGTCCTCTGGCCGAGACTGAGCCAATTGTGGAACTGAGCCAATTATGGATTCATCTCGATGGCCTTGTCAAACGCCAACGGCCTCGTAAACCTTGTTACAACCACCACTGCCAGATGAAGGGCTTGTTCTGGACCATGAGGATTGCATTTCTTTGATAGCTGATGACGAAGACCTCCCTCACACCACTCTCCTGCTGTGCGCTCCAGTTCGCCTCTGGGTTCAGGTATTCGGTTGGCTCAGGAAGGAGGCCAGCATCTGTGGGTGTGAAGCTCACGGGATCAGCTCCGGTGTCGGGATTGATGATCTCTCCCGTTCCCGTGGTCAACTAGATGGCTTTGAAGTTGCCGTGCCAGAAGTCGCCTTCACAAGAGGTGGCGGTGAAGCTGCCCCGCAGCTCGCCGTCTGTGCAAGAGCCGGTCAGCCGGACGAACATGGCCGGATTATGGCGGAAGGTGATGGCGGCTCGAATGGTCCTGCCCTCGCTGCAGCCAATCAGGTAGCCGTTGCCACGGCTGCCCAGGGTCGCTCTGCCCTGCAGAGTGGAATCCTTTTCGCTCAAGGAGACTACGCTGCCTTCGGCTAGCCCATCGTCAGGGCTGCCACTTATCTTCCAGCGACCGGAGAGATCATCAGAGGCAACAGCTGTTACGACAAAGAGGAATGCCAGCAAGGCAGCTGATAAAAAGCCACCGCTATTCGTCAATTTCAGATGCCCCCTTTTCATCTTTTCCCGTTCAGTCTCGAACTGTCAACTATTTGGTTCGGATGCGTGAAAAAAGATTGAAGGAGTTCATCTCTGATATCCCAGATCTTTTGCCTCTGCAAAGGCTTCTTCGGCCTCGCTCTGGCGGCCTAGAGCCTTCAAAGCTTCTCCCTTGGCATACCATGCGTAGCCATCTGCGGGATCTATCTGAAGGGCCCTTTCGTAATACTTGAGGGCCTCGTCGTATCTGCCAAGATGTGCAGAGAGCAGAACGCCTCCGTCGATCCAGAGATCTTTGTCTTGCGGGGCCAGCCTGGAAACCTCCTCCAGCGCCTTCACAGTCTCGTGGTAATTGCCATTTTCCGCTAAAAGGTGAGCCCTGTCAAACCAAAATAGCGCCTTCTCCGAGTCCTGTGAGGTCAATTCAATGGCATCATCGTAGACTCTCAGAGACTCGTTATGCCTGCCTAGCTTCCACAGAGCACTGGCTTTGCCGCTGACGGGGCCGTATGCCTGATGATCTATCTGCAGCGCCCTGTCGTAAGCTTTGATGGCATCTTCATACCTGTGCAGATGATTGAATGCATCGCCTTTGCCATTCCAGGCCCAGATATCCTGAGGATCTATTTCTATGGCATTTTCAAAGCACTGTAAGGCTTCGCCATACATATCTGAGGCAGCAAGCAGAATGAGCGATGATCCTTTGACATCCCATGCAGTACCATTTCTGGAATTGATTTTGAGGACTCTGTCCATGGCCGCGATGGCTTCTTTATAAGACTGATTTCGGAATAAATCGGCACCTCTTTTGAACCAATCTTCACCAGTCCTTTCCGGCGTCCAATAGGCCATGAACATCTCGATCCCTGCAGCAGAATCGTTCAGGCTGAGATTACCGGCTATATCGTTCAGTGTGATCTCGCTTCTGAGGAACAGATCTGTCTCATTTGTCGCTCCCGATCCGAAGTGGATGCGGATCTTCTGTCCCGGCTCAAGGGTTATTTTAGGGAGGATGATCGAATGGTTTTCATCTCCATTGGCAATCAATCTCAGGTTCGTGAATCCCTGGGCCGTGTTCTCGTTATTTGCAAGTTCGATGAACTCGTCATCTCCAAGGGATGTAATGTTGGTGATGACCAACGAGGCCTGAATAAGCTGTGGCTCGGCACTATATCCCAATTTCTTGGCTTTGGCGAGTGCTACATCAGCTTCCTCATCACGGTCCAATGCCAAGAATGCCAGTGCCTTATCAAACCAGGCCTCGGCATAATTCGGATTGAGCAATGTGGCATTATCATAGGCTTGCAGGGCTTCCTCGTACATTTTTAAACCCAGCAGGGCGTTTCCCAGGCCGTACCAGATATCGCATCTCCTGGAGTTGTTCTTGGCTACTTCCCGATAGGATCTGAAGGACTGATTGTATTCCTTTTGGGCCTCCTGAGGCCTGTCCATTCTGTCCAGCAGCCTGCCTCTTCCAATCCAAACATCCTCTGGATACCGGGGGTTCAGCTCCAGAGCTTTATCGTAGGCCAGGAGGGATTCGTTGTACCTGCCCTGCACCCTGAATATCTCCCCCTTTCCAAGCCATGCCTTTGCCAGATAGTGGAAGCTATAAGGAGACCGTGTGTCAAGCTGCAGAACCTTCTCATAGATCTCAAGAGCTTCATCATATCTGCCCAGGCTCCTCAGAACATTGGCCTTTCCGGCAAGTGTATCTCCGTCCCCTGAATCAAGCTGCAGTGCTCTCTCATAGGCTTCCAGGGACTGATTGTATCTTCCAAGGTCTCTTGCCAGGA
>JAJRAX010000332.1 GCA_028679775.1 Methanothrix sp.
CGAAATACAGCCAGGTTACCCCTCCGGCGACATTCCCCAGCTTGAGCTGGGTAATGGCCGCGGCCATATAGGGGATGGTGCACGCAAGCGACACGCAGGCCATGAGGAGAAGCGCCTTGGGTGTGACATATCCGACCAGGAATGCCCAGGCCATCCAGGTTGCTATCGAGTAAGAGATCCAGCCGCCCGGCCCGGCATCGGCAATTGTTATTTCCGTTGCTTCCGTCATATTCATTCCTCCCTTTCGTTTAAGGATGCCGGGCACCCGGAAACGGCCGGCGACGATGCCGCCGAAATGACTTTTGACCGTTTCCGTGCGCCCCTCATCCCGCTGCTTTGTGATATCCCGTAAGGGGTGCGTTCTTCCTAGATTTCGAGGACCACCATGGGGTCGCCCACCTGCATCTCATCCCATTCCTTGACCAGGATCTTCTTTACGGCCCCGGCCTTCTCGGCCGTCACGCTGATCTCGGTCTTCATGCAGTTGATAACCGCCACTTCCTGCCCTTCATTGACCTTGTCGCCCTCATTTACCACTACCCTTGCAACGAGACCGGGCATGGTTGCATTTACCTTGTGCTCCATCTTTATCCTCCTGGATGATCGCTTCTTTTCGTTCTGCCTGCCTCTATCTGGTGACGGCGTCTTCCGTGTAGAGCGCCTTCTGCTTTTTCCGTTCTTCCACCGCCTGATCCCTGGTGCAGTAGACGAACCTGAATTTATCCCGCGACGGGGTGCCCTGGCCTATCTTCCAGAGGTCCGCATAGATGACGTGGATGACGTTGATGTACCCTCCGAGGGTCGGACCGTCGCCGATGAGGAGAATCGGGGTGTTGCCGCAGACGTTCATCGTGCCCCTGATGGCATAGCCATGGTCCACGATGTTCGAGGGATGGCTGCCGCCCACGCCTCCGTCGGCACGGGCGAAAAAGTAGTCGGGCACGGGCTCGATGCGGTACGCAGAACGGTTCGAGGTGTGCTGGATCTTGTGCTCGCAGTCGAACAGGTAATCCATGCCTTCCTTGGTCACGTAATCGGGACAGGTGTTCGGCCCGGGGATCGCCCTCAATTCCCAGATCCTCGAGTACTTGGGCAGGTACTCCTTCTTGAGCTTCCTCCCCGCCAGACTGTCGAGGCTCTTCGACGGGGCGCCGAACTTCAGGACGTCGCCCACGGCGAGCTTGCGCCCCTCGAATCCACCGTAGCTACCGAAAATGCATGTTGATTTGCTGCCCAGATAAGGGGGAACGTCGATCCCGCCGGCAACCGCCAGGTTCGCCCTGAACCCGAACTCGCCGAAAACACCCAGGGACAGCTTATCGCCCTTTTTCACCGGGACCGCTTCCCACAGGGGAATGTCCGTGCCGTTGACTTTCGGTTTCATGTCCGTGCCGCATATGCTCATGACGCTGTCCCCCAGGAACTCCGCCTCGAAGTAGCCTCCTGCGATCTCGAGACCTGCTTCGTTGATGGGGTTGCCCACCAGGAGATTGGCGAACTGCATCGACATGTTATCCATTGCACCGGATGCCGCCATACCCTTGCTCAGGTAGCCCAGCCGTCCGGGCCAGTCTTCAACCATTGATTCGATACCAGCCTTGATGATCTTCAACATATCTTCTGCCCTCCTTCGCTCACGCTACAG
>JAJRAX010000047.1 GCA_028679775.1 Methanothrix sp.
CCCTGAAGGATGGAGCTTCCTGCTTCGCAGAGCCAACGCTTACCCGGACGATCTGGTCCAGGCCGGAGGTCGATTCTCCACAGGTTATCCCCCTCAGTCCGAGGGTTAAGGATCTTGGTTCAAAGATCCGGTTTGGCTGGGTTTCAAATTTCCGGTCTTCCAACTAGCAATTTCAGCCGAGTTTGGAATTCCTCAGAGAACAATTGTTTCCTATGTGTATATAGATATTTGCGGCAACAGTGGGGCCAATTCATCCGCACCCTGAAGGGCTGCGGTCTTCTTGGCCCCTACACCCAAAAAGTTGAATTGGGCTGAGGAGACTCCTCCTGTAGTCGTCAGGGTCCCACCGGTGTATCAGGGCTGATCTCCCTCACCCTTGATTGGGACGTGTGTCTCTTTCTTGTGCGTGAAGTTTTCCAGGAGCTTGGGCACGGCTTCGGCCATGTGCTCGATCATTGTGTGGTGGGTCTCACCGAGCCGCTCCACTCGCACGCCGTTTTTATCGATTATCACCACTGCGATGGGCTTCATGCCGAAACCCCCGCCGCCTCCACCTGGGCTCTCCTCCTTTCCGGATTTGTAACCGGCAGCAAAGCCCATCCCAACGCTCATCAGGGGGATGATGGTCCTGTCCTCCAACGTAACCGGATCGCCAACCGTGGTCTTGGCGGAGAGGGCTTTTTGCATCTCCTCAGTTATAGTCTTCAGAATATCCGACAGCTCTTGCATCCTATCACTTCCACAAATGGTTTATTGAGGTCCAACTTATGCTAATTTTGCTAATATTACTCCGGGATGGATGAAAAAGCTTTCTTCTTCTCCTTGAACTTGATGAGGGCAGTGAGCAGGTCGTTGTAGGGCGTAGCAATGCCATACGTTCGGGCATACTGGCAGATGGCTCCGTTTAGGGCATCGATCTCTGTCTCTCGGCCTTTTAAAATATCCTGCAGCATGCTGGCCCGGTGGTCGACCGTCGGGGGAAGCTGTTTGTCCAGAAGGTAATGGTAGTAATCATCTGCATCCCTATAGGCGACCTTTACGCCTTTGGCACGCATTACTGCAAAGATCTCTTCGATTACTATCCGGATGATCTCCCGAGTATTCTCGTTGTTGCCCAGATCGCCATAAGGCACCTCCAAGAGTGCCCCCAGAGGATTCAAGGAACTGTTGTAGAGCACCTTGCCCCAGATGGCCGCCCAGATCTCCTCCCTGTTCACTGTTCTGGTGGGGATGCCTGAGCGGGCGAGGTCCTGTCGCAGCGTATCCAATGCAATTCTGTTGACCGGCAGAAATGGCTCGCCCATAAGTACATCGTCAGCGTTGACTGTTACGGCAGCCTCGCCAGGCTTGACGATCTCGGCCCCGAAGATGACCCGCGCGCCAACCGTGCGACCCTCTCCCACATGGCGCGCCAGAGCCTCCCAGTTGTTCAGGCCGTTTTGCATGGACACCATTATGCCATCATCCTGGAGGAGGGCCGCTGCATCAATTGCCGAGGCCTCTGTATCCTTGGACTTCACGCATAGCAAAATGACTGGAAACTTCTTGTCTGGATTCTTTGAGGGCAGAGTCTGAACCTCTTTTGCCGGGACGAAGTGCTCTCCCCAAATGCCAGTGACCTTTAATCCATTCTCAGAAATGGCCCGAAAATGCTCGCCTCTACCAACAAATGTCACAGGACGCCCGATCTTGTGAAGAAATCCGCCTAGAACGCTGCCTATGGCCCCTGCACCGTAGATGAGGTATTCTGGGCTGTAACCGGCTTTCATAATCGGGGCCATAATTCCAGGTGCTTTAAGAGGCTTTCGAGGCCTTTGCGCACAGAACAGAGAGAATCAAATCATATGTTTTCCGCCAGATGCATCCTCAGAAAGCAAAGCGGGGCGATGTATGCCACCCACAGCCCGGCAAAAGCGGCCTTCAGATAGGTGAGAGTCCCTGCTGCAGGAAGGACTGCGCCTGGCCCATACCAGATGATGAATAGCACGATCAATCCAAGAATGTATCGCAGGACCTTGCATCGGGCGGACCCGGCAGCAGAAAAGCCGCCCTGCTTTTGCAGAATTGCGTAACCGCTGCTCATTCCAAAGAGCATGCCTGCGGCCTGAAGCACGTCTTTTGCGCTCATGGGATCGATGGTCTGAGCTGTCTCGGCAAATGCGTTGGCGGCCCAGGCCTCAGGCATCTGCCAGCCTCTAAGAGCTGATTGCGTCAGGTAGAAGACCGCGAGCAGCGCCAGTGATGCCGCAAAAGAGATCAGGATCTGCGTTCCTGGGCTCAGATTGAAAAGCCGTTTTCCGAAGTGCCGATCGCCATAGAGAAACGCTGCCAGGATCCCTGCGCCAATCATCCAGCCTGCGATCACATCCTGAGGGAAATGGACTCCCAGATAAATCCGGGAGAAGCCGATGGCGAGGATGAGCAGTATGGCCGCAGCCCAGGCGCGCAGGCTCGCCAGGCGAGCCGCCAAGAGCCCCCAGAAGGATAGAGCGATTTGGGCGTGTCCGGATGGCAGGCCGAAGCTGCCTTCACCGGACCAGGCAAAAACATCTTGGCTCACCCAGTAGGGTCGAGGGCTGTGCCAGAGGAGCTTGCAGATGGCATTAATCCCGTAGCTGACTGTCAAGATCAGTCCCAGACGAAATCCGAGAGCTGCATTGCCGCACCAGTAGATTGCAGGCAGGAGCAGCAAGAAGAATTCTCTGGCGCCTAAATGAGATAGGAACTTCATCAGGAAGGCCAGGGCTGGGTAGCTCTGCAAAAATAGCACCAGTGAGACATCGTAATCCATCGCGAGATCAGTCCTTGCTTCAATCCTGCAATGAATTTCAAACAGTTCATATTTAGTTTTGCTGCTCTGATGCAAGCAGAACCAATCTGCAGAAGCAACAAGTTATATAAGCAAAAATCTCAATTTTAAAAGATGCTTTTCCAGATCCTGGACGCTAATTACACCTATGATGCCAAGAGAAATCCTCTTGTGCAGCTCTTCGGCACGACCCCGGAGGGAAAGAGCGTTACATGCCGTGCAGCAGGTTTTCGTCCATACTTTTATGCTGGAGTTGATGAAAAGCTCCTGGAGAACGCCAGGAGTGAGTTTTTGGCTCTTGGACTGGATGCGGAGGTTGCAGAGCGCTTTGAGCCCATCGGCTTTCAGACGGCTCCGAAGAAGATGCTTCGCATCACCACTCATGACCCCAAAGAGGTGAGAGTCCTGAGAGAGAAGGCCAAAGAGGTGGCCGGGGTCAAAGCAGTCTACGAGACAGATATCCTCTTTAAAAACAGATTTCTAATCGATACATCTCTCGGAGGCATGAGCTGGGTGGATGCCCCTCTGCCTGATTGGACCGCTGGCTCCGAGGCAGCTCCAGCGGTAGATTTTCAGTCACTGCACCCGGTTCTGCATGAGGCCAATGCCCCGCTGCGTTTCATGAGCTTTGATATCGAGTGCCTGCCGGATCATGGTGAGATGCCCAAAGCCGAGGTGTCGCCTGCAATCCTTATCAGTATGGCTTTCTCTCCTCCCTACCAGGGAAATTCGGACCTCGTGCTCGTAGGAAAGGATATCGATTGCCCTCGTCAGGATACCATCGCATGTCAGAACGAGTACGATCTTTTATCGAGGTTTTTTTCTGCCGTCCGGGACTACAACCACGATATTCTGGCAGGCTACAACTCCAACGAATTCGATTTCCCCTACCTCGCAGAGAGGGCCAGGCAGATGCACCTGGAGGCGCGGGTTGGAAGGGACGGCAGCTCCTGGTACATCAGAAAGATAGTCAACCGAACTGATGTCTCAGTTACCGGGCGAGTGGTGGTGGACCTGTTGCCAATCATCCGCTCCTCCTACAGCCTCAAGCAGTACACTCTGCGTAACGCCTCAGCCGAGCTTCTCAAGATGGAGAAGTACGACGTGGATCCCAAGGAGATCGAGGCCCTCTGGAATGAAGATGGAGATGGCGAGGGGCTACGTCGTTTTATCAGCTACTCACGAAGAGACGCCGTCCTCGCCATGCACATGCTCCTCGACCTGCGGCTGATGGACAAGTACATAGCTCTCTCACGGGCCAGCGGATCTCTGCTCCAGGATATCGTTAACGGCGGACAGTCGGGGATGGTCGAGAACCTTCTCTTGCGCCGATTCCGCGAGCGGGGTCGGGTGGTGCCTGCTAAACCCGATTCCGATGTCTCGGAGGAGAGGCACCTGGAGAACGAGGACCTTAAGGGCGGCGCAGTCCTGGTGCCTGAGAAGGGGCTCGTTGAGGATGTGGTCATTTTAGACTACAAGTCGCTGTACCCCACCATCATGATGGCCCACAACCTCTGCTACTCGACAGTGCTCGCCCGCGATGAAGGCGTAGCGGGCGCAGTCCCTGAGTCCGACATCATAACCTCTCCATCCGGGGGCAGGTTCGTTTCCCCTCAGGTATCGCCCGGAATCATGCCTGCAGTATTGCGGGAGCTGTTGGAGTCAAGGACCAATACCAAGAAGCTGATGAAGAAGGCAAGCGATGAGGAGCGCCGTTTTCTCGATGCCAAGCAGTATGCCATGAAGATCCTGCTCAACAGCTTCTACGGCTACTCCGGCTACGCCCGAGCCCGACTTTACAGCCTGGCTCTAGCCAACGCCGTCACATCCTTTGGCCGAGAGAACATCCAGCGCACCAAGAAGATCATTGACGATATCGGATCTGTCTACGTTGTGGACGGCGAGGTGATCTTCAAGGATGCTCTGCCCTTCGGAAAGGCAGGGGAGAAGTGCTTTGATCTCTCTGTGGTCTACGGAGACACGGACAGCGTCTTTGTGCGGCTGCGGCCCGCAGGGTCGAGGGCCAGCGCTGTATCGCTATCCGACGCAGAGCTTATCGGAAAAAAGATCGCCGAGGTCGTTACGTCTTCTCTTCCGGAGCCGATGGAGCTGGTCTTCGAGGCCTTCGCCCGGCGTGGCATATTTCTGGCCAAGAAACGATATGCTCTCTGGGTCTTCGAGCCTGCGGCAGACGGCTGGAAGGATAAAATCAAGGTGCGGGGCATGGAGACCGTGCGCCGGGACTGGTGTGATCTGACATCCAAGACAATCAAGACCTGTCTAGAGCTGGTCCTCAAAGAGGGAAAGGTGGATGAAGCGGTCGAGCACGTTCGGTCGGTCGTCCTGCGGCTGCAGAACCTGGACCTCTCAAAAGATCCGGATATCCTGCGGGACCTGACACTCACCCGCCGCTACACCAAGAGCCCGGGCTCCTACAAGAACAAGCAGCCTCACATTCAACTGGTCGAGAAGATCCGAGAGCGTGGCGGCACAGTTCCGGGCGTCGGAGACCGGGTGCCGTTCGTCATCATCCAGGGCAAAAGAGGCAAGAAGAACAAAGAGCTGTTTGTGAACCGGGCTGAGGACCCGGCGTATGCTCTGGAGAAGAACATGCCTCTTGACACAGAGTACTATGTGGAAAAACAAATCCTGCCGCCTGTGATGCGAATCTTCGAGAGCTTCGGGGTCGGCAAAGACAGGCTCTGCGTGGGCAGAGGTCAGAAGAGCCTATTCTCTTTCGGCGAAGTGGCACCGAAGGCGGCAACGCAGAAGTCCCTGTTCGATTTTTAGGATTGTCGGGCGCAGGGGCAGAGAATCCCTGCCTTTTCAAAGCGCACAAAACCACAAAAACAATTGGCATGGGATCACATGCCATCGGTTGAAAGGCCGTAGATGCCTACG
>JAJRAX010000048.1 GCA_028679775.1 Methanothrix sp.
AACGAGTTGCCTTTTTTAAGGAAAGCAAAGATGCTGCTTGGCTGTCGCTTTCCAAATGTCTGCAGTTTATAAAATCCTGCAAGGTGATGAACTCCACAGATCTGGCTGGCTACGCATACGAGATCGCCTTGGAGAATAAAACCACATTTTATGATTCCCTATTCATCGCTGCTGCAGAGCAGGAAAAAGTGCCTCTTCTGACACTGGACAAAAAAATGCATGAGTTGGCAAAGGCAAAATGCAATGTACAGATGCTTTAGCCTGCCCGCGCGGCCCCTTTTATCCCCCGCACTCACCGCCTTCCTCGTAGGCCTCCCGCAGGCTGTCGGCCACGCTCTCGCCGAGCCTCTGCCCGGCCAGGACAAAGAATGCCTCAGCAAACTCCGGGCGCAGACAGCCGGTGTTCTCAGTTCCGTTCAGCACCAGATCGACAAGGTAGCGCATCTCCTCGTCAGTGAGCCTCTTGACCCTCTGCTCGAACTCCTGCACGCTTCTGGAGTGGTGGTTGGCAACAGGCGGCAGGATGTTCATGTACTCGACTACAAGTCCCTTCTTTTGAAGAGCTTCAAGCTCCGGAACCATCTTGAATAAAACGTCCAGGTCCTTTCCGTCCAGATCTCGGGCCATAGAGACGTTTAATGCTCTTTTAAAATATAGCGTTATCCTACCGACTGCCGGACCCAGTTCAGGTAAACCTCGTGGCCCTCGACTATCGGAACAGCTATGATCTCCGGCACCGAGTAGCTGTGCAGCTCCAAAATCCTCTTCTTAAGAGGCTCAAAACCTTTCCGAGCCGTCTTGATAATAAGAAGCTCCTCGCCATCCATATTGACCTTTCCATCCCAGATGTAGCACGAACGAACCGGCGCGAGGTTCACGCAGGCTGCCAGCCGCTCCTCGACCAGAGTTCGAGCAAGAGCCTCAGCTTCGACAGGAGCCGCGGTGCAAAAGACCACCAGAAACTCGGTATTCCGGCTCATGCCCCGCCCACCCAGCGCTCTCCCTTCTCAGATATTTCCTTCTTCCAGAGAGGTGCTCGGCGTTTCAACTGCTCGATGATGTACCGGCAGCCGGAGAACGCCTCCTCCCTGTGCCCGGCTGAGCAGACGATGGCCACAATGCTCTCGCCGACGGCCAGGCTGCCAGTCCGGTGGACTACCTCCGCAGCCTTGAGGGCAAAACGACTCATGGCCTCCTGCCGGATGACCTCCAACTCTGCGAGAGCAGCCTCCCGGAAGGCCTCGACCTCCAAATGCTCGAGCCCGCAGTCTTCGTCATCCCTCACTGTTCCCAAGAATGTAACCACCGCCCCGGCATCGTCTCTCCTGGCCCTCTTGATCAGCTCCACGAGACAGATCTCCGAATCAGTGATCTCGATCATGGGCTCTATCCTCCGGCCAGCGGCGGAAACACTGCCAGCTCGTCGCCATCGACGAGCGCCCTGGAGAGATCCTGTTGTGGATCGATCCTCTTTCTGTTGACCATAAGAAGAACGTAGTCTCGCACAGCACCAGACTCTTCAAATGCCTCTTCCCTGAACCTGGGACTGCCTGCTGCCAGCACTTGCAGCAGCTCTTTCACAGTTGCGGCCTCTTTGACGTCCAGCTCCCTCTCCTTTCCGAGAATCTCTCGAAAGCCCGCAAATGCAATAACCTTTACCCGCATGTCCTTTCGCCACTTTTATTTCTTGTAGACATCAGAAAAGCTCATTGGAGCTGCGTTGCTTGCGACCTTGCCGATCTCTTTGCCCTTCAGGGATTTCTTGATCTTCTTCGCCTCATTCTCCCGGAGCCGTGTGATCTCCTCCTCGGAGTCAATGCCCATGACAAAGGTGCCGTGGCAGGGCTTAACGTAGGTGAAGAGCATCTCTTTTCCGCGCACGCCCATAGCCACTGGAGGCATGCCGATTATGTAGTAGTCCTTGAAGATCTTGTATCCAGGATCGACATAGTAGACCTCCTCCGAGTTCTTCTCGATGTACTCGCGAGCGTCCTTGAAAGAGGTTCGCTCCAGGTACAGCTTGTACTTCATCTGCTCTACGCAGCTCACAAAATCACCTTATCGATTTTGTTCTTGAGGGGATTGGGGTTGTGCGTTGCCTTGGCCACAATCTTCTCAGCCGGATAGTCAATGCTCTCCCCGAGAGCCTCGGCGTTCTTGCCAAAGACCACTGCAAAGAGCTTAGCCCTTGAAATGGCACTGAAGGTCGCCCCGTAGGTCATGCCGGCATCGCTGTGCATGAATGCGAAGCATATGTCAAAATCAACCTTCTTCTCAACGATATCGGCTATCATCTCGTCCAAATCGACCGTCTTTTTTACGTAGTAGCTCTCCGGGTCGGCGGCCTTGAGCAGCTTGACGGCTGCATCCGTTCCCGCTACTGTCACATCCCATCCGGATTTCGAGAGCTTATGGGAGAGATAGATCACCATGCTCATCTGCACCGGCACTTCCGGACAGCCCATCACCAACAGCGCACTCTTGCCTTCGCTCATAAGTTCCATCTCGTCTATTACTATTTATTATTTTTATTATTGCTCACAATCGATGCATTCTGTGCTCATTATCCCCTCATTGCGTTCGATCCGTTCGAGAGACATCCGAGCACTCCTTGCAGGAAGCATTGCGCTCGTAGGCCACCTCGTCAAAAGCGACATGCAGGCCATCCCAGAGCAGTAGCCGGTTCTCCAGAAGCTCGCCCACTCCAGTGACATACTTCACTGCTTCCGTCACCTGAATGGAACCGATAACACCACAGGTGCTTCCAAGGGCCGGAAATGTGCTCGGAGGCGGAGCGCGGGGAAAGAGGCATGAGAGGCAGGCCGTCCTTCCGGGAATGATGGTGGTGGCCTGGCCTTGATAGCCGCTGATAGCCCCATGAAAAAGTGGCACATTTCTCTTCAGAGCCGCCCGATTGAGAAGGTACCTTACCGAGAAGTTATCCATAGCATCCATGATCAGATGAAAACCCCGCAAAAGCTCTCCGATGTTGTCCTCACTGATGGTCTCGACCATCGCCTCCACCTCGATCTCTGGATTGATGCCAGTCAGGGTCTCATAGGCAGATCTCGCTTTGGTCCGGCCCACGTCTGCATGGGAATGCAATATCTGACGATTCAAGTTGGAGAGCTCGACAGAATCGCAGTCAACAATGCGAATTTTGCCGAAGCCCGCAGCCGCCATGTAAAAGGAGATGACTGATCCCAGGCCCCCGGCACCTGCTACAAAGACTCTCGCCTTCTTGAGCCTCTCCTGGCCATCTCTTCCGAATAGAAGGGTCTGGCGGGAATACCTCTGACTTTCGGCATCATCGAGCATTAATCATCTACCCACCGTGCACAAAACGCACGATCTTCAGCTCGTCACTGCACCCAGCAGTCTCCTCCTCAGAAACGATCTTGCCGTTCTTGGCCACGATGACCTCCTCAGGATTGATGCCGAGATTTCTCAGGATGGCCTCGATTGAGGCTCCACCTTCTGCGATCTCCTTTTTGCTGCCGTCCGGCAAGGCTATCCGCATTTTCGTCTCCGTTTGAATATTTTCACTACAGGTCCCTGCCTTACTTGGGCGGTCCTGATGCAAAATGCTTCTGGTAGCCGGGCAAGGCCCCGGCAGCCAAAGACAGGGATTTGCCCAAATTATGAATTCACGATTGTGAATGAATCATTAGGTGTTGATTTGGTATTTAAAGTCTTGGCAACGGCAGATGAAAAACGAATGATATTGCATGGCTAAAAATGAGATCATAGTGCCGGGCACGCCGGCACTCATTGTTCCTTATTTAAGATGTCTTCTGCCCGTCAGCGATTCCAGTCCAGGTTTCCCCGCCTGCAGTTGATGCCTGGTACTCTCCGCTGGCCCAGTCCTCGTCGAGATCAAGACTGAGTTTATACTGGACGATTGGATTTGTGGAGATCAAATTCAGCTCCATGGTTGAATTCGCAATGGTCCCCGAGACCGCCACATCTATGGTGCTATTGCCCTCTCTTATCTTGCCGGCACCGTAGACATCCTCATCTTTCTGGAAGACCGTCATGGCCAGATCCCTGACAACGCTGTCATTGAGGGTGAAATACCAATTTCCTTCCGCGGTTGCGGCCACCGTCTGCTCAGGAGGCAGTTCCGTATCTGTGGCTGCAGTTGTGTTGTCTTCGGCGGCAGACGTGTCCGCAGCTTCGGTTGAAGTACTGGTTTCCGTCTCGCTTTCTGACTGAGATTCAGCCCTCGATTGCTTGGCGCTGCTGTCACTTGTGGAAAGCGTGCTCGGCATTGTCCAGTCCAGCGAACTCTTGTTCTCCTGCTGCGCTCGAGATAGCTTTGGCGTCGCCGCTTGTCCCTGCGGTGGAGTAATAGTAGTCGTCTCTCCTGAGCTGATCATCTCTTCGGCATCATGACTTGGGTCGTTCCAGTTGATGCCAAGAGCGATCGCGGTCAGGAAGGCGATGGAAAACAAAGATAATATTAGCATTTTGGTACTCATGATATATCGACCTGCTTCTTGTACAATTCTGCTGCCATTCGCATTGCGATGCGGTTTATTAGTTGATAAGCTTAATGGTTATACGACAAACGACGTTTTATTCCACAACTCAATGCAAAGCCATATCAGTCTGCTTTTCTCCAAATTAGGACGATCATCGCTATTCCCCCCAAATTTATGGCCAGGATGAGGATCACGCCCAGCATCTTCCTCATGCTGCTCGACGCGGTGGACTTACTGGCCAGATCGATCGTATTATCCCCGTTCGCCACAATCGTCCACTCAGCCCCATCTGCCTTCAGCGTGTACAGCCCACGGGAGACCCCCAAGAAACGGCACTCTCCCGCGTGTCCGCTGGCCAGTTGCCCTTCGCCCTGCCACAACGCTAGCCCCTCGGGAGCGCCGGTCACGCGAAGCATGAAGCCCTCGCGAATGGGCATGCTCCGGCCTTCCGAGGTCAATTCGGAAGAAATATTCAAGATGCTTAACACCGTCGGCGCGAGGTCCATCTCAGACCAGCGACCGCCAAGGTTCAGCTCCTCCACCCCCGGCCCTGAGAAGACCATTGGCACGCGCAGGGCCTCCATCCTGCGGACATACTTCTCCGCGGAGTGGCCGCCTTTGCCAGTCTCAGAAGGAAAGACCATGCCATGGTCGGCGGTGACCGACAAGAGCACATTGTTCTTCCGGCAGGCCTCGCCCAGACGGCCCAGGGGCTCATCCAAAGCAGCGACCACCTGCTGGTAGCCGTCCGCACCCAGGTTCTGTCCAGCGCTGTCCACTGCACCCACGTTCACCAGCATCAAAAAACGTTGCCCTGACAGGTTCCGGACGATGTCTGCCGCAGCATCCAACGCCCAGGCATTGTATCCAACGTATCCCGCGACGCCCTCTGGCGCAGAATAGCGGGCAAACCTGTCCCTCCATTTCTGAAAGAGCGGGGAGAGGCGCGAGGGCGCTCCGGCCCGAAAGCCCGGTATGGGCTCGGCTCCGTGCATTGAGTTGTCACCAAGATAGAGAACGCCGTCCATCTCTCGGAGAACCGGCATGGCATCGCCCCTCTCAAAGACGGCGAGGCATAGGTATCCATCGGCGCGTGCAGCATCGAAAATCGTTGGGCCCAGATGATCCGGGTTCGCGTCCGCATTTCCTGTGATTAAAACGCTGTGGCTCTTTGTGGTCTCAGGCACAGGCACCCGCACATCCACAGCCCGCGCCCCGGTCCCGGTCAGGTTAAAGAGCACAGCCCCAGGCAAGGATGAGCCGTCCAGAGCGTAAGCGCAGTGCTCCGGATAGACGTAAGAGGCTCCGAGGCCGTCCACAACCAAAATGACAGCCCCCGTCGGCTGGGCCAGCGGGGCAACTTGAATGTCGATAGCATCGACGATGCCGGAGGATAGCGTTAATGTTGATATTAGCAGTAATAATATGATAGGTGCTGCAGAGTTCGCCCCTTCTTTATGCCTTTGTTTCTTTGTGGTGAAAGATCGTCGTCCGTTGTAGTTGATATCCCTATTGCGACAATAAACCGCAAAGTCATATGGCCCGCAAAGGACGCACAAAGACGATATCGTCAATAAAAATAAAAAAGCGCGGGTCATCCAAGATCAATGATCTCAGAAGTCCGTCATGATCCTGTACTGGTCGATCTCCGTCTGCTTGAGGCCTGTCAGGAACTGCTCTGCCATGTCGCGAATGTCCCTGGAGCGGGTTATAGCCCGGCCCACTACCAGTATGTTCGCGCCTGCTGCAAGAGCCGCGCCTTCGGTGTCCGTGCGAATGCCACCTGCAACAGCCACGAGGAGCCTGCGCCCATCACGGGCCAAGCCCTGAATCTCGCGGATGTTGCTCCAGGCGTGCGCGCTCTTCTCCATGTCAATAGCTCTGTGCAGCTCCACCACATCTGGCAGAACCTCCAGACCCTTCAAGAGGGACAGCGGATCTGGCACATTGAGCATATCGATGATGCTATAGATGCCGGTCTTCCTGGCCTCCCGTATTGACAACTCGAGCGTCTTCTTGGGTGCAAGTCCCGATATGACGACAGCGTCAGCGGTGGAGTCTGCAGCCAGCCGCACCTCTAAGTTGCCAGTATCAAGAGTCTTGAGGTCCAGTATGACGAAGGCTCCGGGGCGAATGGCCCGGATCTCTTTGACCACGCTGATGCCGAGCATCTTGACCAGGGGTGTGCCCACTTCTATCAGAATGTGATCGCTGTCCGGAAGGGCTGTCAGCACGCGGCGCACCTCAGCCAAATCCACCAGATCAAAGGCAACCTGCAGGTATGGTGGGTCCCAGAGACGGGTCACCCGGAAGCCCATGATGGGATGAGTGGAGCGGTCCTTCTCGTAAAGCATCAGATCTACATCAGGGAACCCTGCCATTGCCCTCTCGATCGCGAGCTTGGTAGCTCCGTAATTGTAGCGGTAGATGGCATCGTAATCCTTGGCCTGGGGATGAATGAATACGGATACTATTATCAACAGCTCCTCGACCTTCTCCTTAGGAATGACACCCTCTGCTACCGAATCCGCCACTGCCTTGGACACAGCCATCTGGGCCGGGCCGAATATCTGGGCGGCCTGCGCCATGTTTTTCACAGTGACCTTGGGTACGATGAGTGTAGACGGCTTGGGCGGCAGATTGGGCCGAATGACACCTAAAAGGGGCGTGTGCCCTGCCGAAAGCTGTGTGAGTCCGGAGGCAAAAGCAGTGGCTACCGGCCCCTCCTTGTCTCCTATGATCAGATCGATATGAGCAATCTCAGGCTCCTTTCCAATGAGAGCCTCTCCAACCAAAAACAAAAAGATTCACCTCGACTGAGTGGTGAGCAATCTCTCTATTTTAACCCTTTTGCCCTCAAATGAGCTGCCAGTAGATGAGCGGCGCTAAACCCAGCAGTGCGAGGCCTGTCGCCAACCTCATTCCTACCCTGTGATCCTTCCTGAAGGCGTCCACCTGCTCTGGGCTCATGCCTAAAGCAATGCCCCCGCCGATGAGGAGGATCGGCAGCACTACTCCCAGATTGAAGAAGAACAGATAGGTGCTTCCTTCGAGGTAGTTCTCAGCAGAAAAGAGGTCCAGTATCGCGAGGTAGATGGCTCCTATGCAGGGGAGCTTGACCAGAGAGAAGAGCGCTCCGATCAGGAAGTAAGAGCTATAGCGGCTTTTATCGACTCCCGCCTGGAAATAAGGAAGCGCCCAGTCGGTACGGAATATGGAGTGCTTTCCATTCTGCAGCCTTATCCCATCCCAGACCTGAGAGAGGCCTGCAAGCAGGAGAAAGACAGTCAGAATGTAGCGGAATGAGTCGGCTACTGCTTTATTCTCCAGGAGCCTCTGCATGCCGAGACCGAAGAGAAAGTACATGGTGAAGATGCCCAGGGAGAAGAAGGCCACCATCATCACCAGATCTCGTCTCTTTCCATTGGACGAGAGGACTGATGCAGCCAAGAAGACAAGTATTCCCAAGAGACAGGGATTGAATCCTGCCACCAGTCCCGCACCCAGGACTGCAGAGATACTGTAAGCGGAGATCTCCTTCAAATTGAGGCCTGAGGCCTCGTCGGAGTTCAAGCTGTTGCTCTCATTTACGTCAGAAGCGGGCAGTGTGAATTGAGCGGGCGCCGGAGGCGTCTGGTTGGCCAAAGCCCCTTTGATCAGCTTTTCAAGGAGAGCATCGTCCTTTTCGTAATCCCTGTAGTTTATCACCTGCATTCCGATGATGATTGAAGGAACGTCCCTGGCTCCGTACTCTTTGATGATCCTATGGCCTTTAGGAGAATAATAGTAATAACCGCTGACATTGATGGGCATCTCTTGCCCGACCTTCTCCAGAACTCTTTGTGCTGCAGCGCATTTCGTACACCCGGGGGACTCGATGAATATGACCTCGGTGACGTTTTTTCCGGCTGCATCTTGACCGGAAGAAGACTCTATTGCTCCGCTATGAAAAATGATCAGAGCGAGCAGAACTAGGGTAAATCCCGCAATCGCAATGCGAGATGTGATTATGCGCATCATCTACCTAAAAGACATAAGGGGTATAAAACCCCCATGATACAATGCCAATCAAATCCCTACTCTTCCGTGGAATATTCGAGATCCGGTTTATCACCATCGGATGACTCGCTGGATGCTATGGCTACAGATGCATCATCCTCTGCCACAAGCACGATGGTGTAGGGGCAACCCTCTGTGCAGGTCTCAACAGCTTTCTTGATGATTGGGGTCACATCCAGCTCATAGCTTCCCTCTCCATCGATCTCCACTGAGGACGAGGATACATCGGCATCGTAATCTTCTTTGGTGTACCAGTCCGCGGTCTCGAGTGTCGCGCCATGCAGGAAGTAAGCTGTGATCTTTCCGGGTTTGTCAACCTTTACGGCATCAACTGTCAATGTTGCATCGGCTACCTGCTCCGGCTTGAATATGCCCTGTGATCCCAGGAGATTGACGAAGCTCAGGTAAACCTCTTTATTTGAGGCTCCGTCCACAGAGGCTGCCCAGAGCAGATCGCTGTCAGCAAAGCTCTGGTTGGCGTTGTCTGAATCTACATAAGTATCTACATCCATTTCTGCAGTAAAGCTCCCTGCAGCGGCTGTAGCGGCTAGCAGCAGGAATATGCTGATGAATGCATATAAATGTCTCAAGTGAAATCCTCCAAGCGAATACTATGGATGAACGATAAAAAGACTTGCGTTCATATGTACTTTATCTATGCGTTCTCCCATCAACATGATATGCATATGACAGAAGAATCTATATTAAATATCTGTAACATGCTTGAATTACGTTAGGTTTATTAACCACACAACAGCTTCAAAGAAAGGTGGGTCGCTTGAAAACTATAGTCTTTTGCATTCTGTCAGCATTGTTGCTGATCTCTCTGCTCGCTGACGGTGCCACAACTCAGGTGAACTCGAGTCTACAGGCCGCGATTGATGCAGCATCGCCCGGAGATACTCTGCAGGTTGCTGCCGGCATCTACGGAAAAATCGTCATAGACAAGAGCCTCACTCTAGTTGGAGACGGTGCGACGATTCTAGCTGGAAACAGAGACGCTTGCGTGAGCGTGGAGGCAGACGACGTGAGCATCTCAGGCTTCCTCGTAAAGGACGGGTTTTATGGAATAAAGCTGGACAGCGTTACGGGCTGCACTGTCTCCAACAACACTGTGATAAATTGCGCTCAGCCAGGCATTGCTCTTCTCTTCTCCGATGGGAATACGATCACGGGAAACAATGCCAGCTTCAATGGCATCGTGGGCGAGGGCTGGTACGGAATATATCTATCCAACTCCAATGACAACCTCATCGCCGGAAATGTGGCCTATGGCAACGGCGCCTACGGCATAAACCTGTTTCCTTCATGCTGCAATAACACCATAGAGAGAAACGTGCTGCAAGCAAACATGTACGGCCTATACATGTTCACAGATTGCTCGGACAATATAATTGAGAAAAACGACATGTCCAGGAACACCAACTCCGGGTTGGATCTGCGTTTCAACTGTACCAATAACATTATCGTCAACAACACCATCGAGAAAAACGTGGTGGCCGGAATAACCTTCATGGAAGATTCGGGTCAAAACGTCATCACCGGGAATATAGTTCATTCCAATGGCCGATACGGGCTTCAGATACAGAGCCGCTCTCATGGCAATGCCGTTACATTCAATAACATCTCCGAGAGCCAGACAGGGATATTCCTGGAGTCGAGCAAGAACGAGATCTACGGCAACCGCATAACAGATAACGTCATCCAGGCAGATGATAGGGGAACAAACATCTGGAACGCACCATATCCGAAAGGCGGAAACCTCTCGAGCGACTACCAGGGAGCTGACGAGATGAGCGGCGCGGGTCAGAATGCCCCCGGCAAGGATGGATTTGGGGATGATCCCTACAGCATAAACGAGGAGGTAGTTGACCAGTATCCGATCATGGGCGACCAGATCAAGCAGATTGTCGTCCTCACCAAGGAGCTGAACCCAGAACAGGCTAGAGTTGGCGACAGCATCTCGGTCAAGGCCGGCATTCAGTCCAGATACAGCCTATCGCAAGTTGTGGCTCATGCTTACCAGAACGGCAAAGAGGCACAAGGTTATTGTCGTCTGGTCCTGTCCGGGGATTTCTATGAAGGCTCATTTTCGACAGCGCTATTGGACCCAGGACAGTACGACATAGTTCTCACTCTTAAGGACGAACGAGGATATGAGCTGCAAGAGACATTAGGTGAGATCAAGGTAACATCTCGTGGTGGTCTCACATCATCATAATCGATATCACACAAAGTATAAATATTAAAAAGGAGAGATAATTACGGCATTGAGATCAGGTCTGTGGTCCTGTTTAGCGGGAGTGGGCATCATGGCGCTCATTGCGTTGTTGGCGCTGGCAAATGCAGCATACGGAGGCGAAGCCTATTGCGATGCCTGTAAGGGCGATTCAGGCTGGTCCGGAACAGCTAAGCTCGATGAGATCGGCAATCTCAACTCTGGCAGCGAGGAGGTCATGGCTGGCCTGAGCACTGCTCAGAAGAATCGGGTGGGTGTCTGGAAACAGTCGCTCTCCGGATTCAATGCTACTGACAATGAAAACGCAAGCGATTCCGCGCCGAAGGATACCCTGGAGAACGACACCACCGCAAGTCAGATAGCAAAAAAGGTTGTGTCCCATAAACCCGCTGAAGAGAACTCAACCATAGTGAGGAGCGAGATGGCAAAGAGCATGCTAGCCCCCATCGACGAGGCCAATGACACTGCCATCTATCTGGACATCAGCGAAGAAGCAACAGAACATATTCCTGGGTCGATTGCTATTCCTTATGACGAATTTCTGAACGGCACAGCCGTGAGGAGCGAGGCCGAGCTGGATGCATTGCTGGGCGATGCGGGAATATCTCGCGACGATACTGTGATCATCTACGGCGAATGCATGCCCTGTGGTGGAGGACCTGCCCCTGCAACCTTTGTCTACTGGATCATGAGGTCCTTGGGTCATGAGAATGTGAGGGTGCTGGATGGTACCGTCAAGGATTGGGCCTCATCCGGGAGATCGACGGCTACAGATATGGCGATACTGCCAGCCAAGACGTACACATCGAAGGTCACATCCGATTTTGCGGCAGACTATGATTATGTGAATAGCGGAAGCGCACAGATTGTGGACGCGAGAACCATAAGTGAGTTTGGCAATTCCTCAATTCCGGGTGCAATCAACATACCATATGAGAGCGTTATCCTCAATGATAAGCTTCGGGAGGAGTCCAAGCTAAAACGCGTCTTTGCCATCCTAAATGAAGAACAGCCGGTGGTAGTCTACACCAATACAGGAATTAAGGCATCGGTGGTATGGTTTGCCTTGACCATGCTCGGATATGATGCCGAACTGTACTCCTATGAGAATTACTGGACCAACCAGGAGTTATTGCGCAGAGCTGCTGAGACCAATACAACAGCCTGAATACAATTGAATGGACGTTATTGAGGGAGATGGGATGAAGATTGGAAAAGCGGTCAGAGTTATCCTTTTTCTGGCAGCGATATTGGCCACAATCGTATCCTGTGTCAATGCAGAGTGCACCGCCTGCAAGAGCGGGTCTGTAACTGCTCAGCAGGATTCGCTGAAGAAAGAGTGGGCGGCATTCCTTGGCACAGACAACGCGACGGCCGAAGAAGTGACCACGAGCACAAGCGACAGGTCCAGTTCCATTCTGGTGCCACTTGAGAATGCCGTCGATTCTGAGATAATTCTCGATATCAGTCCAGATCCTGCTGAGTACATTCCTGGCGCCATAGGCATCCCATACACAGATTTTCTCCTTCCGGGAGGTGCACTCAAGACTGTGTCAGAGATGTCGGAGGTCTTGGGCAAGGCCGGCATAAGTGAGACGGATTCTGTTCTGATTTACGGCGAATGCCAGCCATGCGGCGGAGGGCCTTCAGCCGCGACTTACGTCTACTGGATACTCAAGTATCTGGGTCATAAGGATGTCAAGCTGCTGGACGGCAGCATTGACGATTGGGTGACTGCCGGAAAGCCAACGGCAAGCAGCCCCTCATATCTGCCTGCTAAGAACTACACCCCTGCCCTGAATTCCGATCTCTTGGCTAGCTACGAATATGTGCACAGCGGCTCAGCTCAGGTCATCGATGCCCGAACTGCTACGGAATTTGAGGTGGGATCGATTCCAGGAAGCATAAACATTCCTTATAATCGGGTCTTTGACGGCAAAAAGATCAAGGACGAAGCCGCCCTGCGAGAGCTGTTCTCCTCCTTGGACCCGAATAAGCCAATCGTAGTCTACACCAACACAGGAATCAAAGCATCAATGATCTGGCTGGCTCTGACCCTCCTGGACTATGACGCCAGAGTCTACTCCTGGATGGACTGGCAGGCCAACTTGCCTCATCTGAACATCGACATGCAGGAGGCTCACAGCGATCTCAATCCTGCGAAGATCGGCGACGCCGTCACAATAACTGTTGTCTTCCAGGAGAAGAACAATAGCTCTGAGGGCACAATCAAGATCGGCTCGTCGTCTCAAGCCGAGAAGAGCGCGGCAGGAAGTGGGTTCATTGTATCAGCCCTTATCAAAAGCCCTTCAGGCGAACAGGTATCCAGTGTCGTGTTGAAGCGCACCCGGTCAGAAGGAGACGAGTTTACAGGCATCTGGAATGCCAATGTAGCCTCTGGAGTCTACAGCGTTGATATCATGGCCGCACTTGATGAAGTAACCGAGACCTTCAGAGACGCCATGCGAATTGAGGTCGCTGGCACCAGTAAATATAAGAATATTGGGAATGAATAACTGGAGTTAAGCGTGAATTCCAGATTATTTGCATATTTTATTTTATTGGCAGGCCTGATCAGCTACGCGGCTGCTTTTCCCGTGCAAAATGCTCTCGAAAACAACAAGGCCAGCATCTGGTTTGAGAAGGAATACAACAGCTACTTCAAGTCGAATGAAGACGACGGCACGCCTCCGGTCATCTATGGTGTGAGCGTAAGTCCATCCTCTTTGAAGATCGGAGCTCCCAGAAGCGAGATCAATGCCTTTGTCCATGATACAGGAATCATAGAGATGGTCTATGCTGATATCGGCAACCGCATGAACCTGATGCTCGATCTGAATCAGGACGGCCGGTACACAGGATACTGCGGATCTAACCTGGCTGCAGCAACCTACAATGTTACTATCGTGGCCATTGATAAATCAGGAAACGCTGCAAAAGACGAGTCAACAACCCTTACCATTCGCGATCCTCATGATCTCAACAGCAACGGAATTGAGGACAGCCTGGAAAAGCTCGGCAACCAGGATCTTAAGGTGATAGTGCTCCATGACGGCAATCTGAGCGGAGTGGCCGCATCCTGCCCATCGGAAAGCTTCCATGTCCTGCCGGGAAGCGCTTTGACCGTATCTGGAGACAACCTGGAGAAGATAGCCAAGACCGATGGGGTTAAGGGCATTTACATGGACCAGAAGCTGACGGTCATGGCATTGCCGAATGAAGACAACACTTCGTCCTCCATTTCCGCCACAAAGCGACTTATTGACGACCCAAGGTCAGGAAAAAGCTACACAGGAAAAGGAGTGACCGTGGCCCTCATCGATACCGGCGCGGACAGCGATCATGAGGCATTGGCCGGCAAGATTCTGGCCTTCAAGGACTTCGTGAACAACCAAACCTCCGCCTACGACGACAACGGCCACGGAACTCATTGCGCGAGCCTGATTGCCGGAACGATGGGGACCGGCGTAGCACCTGGTGCAGATCTGGTGGTCGTCAAGGTCATGGATCGGAGTGGAGCCTGTTACACCTCCGATGCCCTCAAAGCATTGGACTGGTGTCTGGAGAATAAGGATCTCTATGGAATTCGGGTCATATCCTTCTCAGTCGGAGGTGAGAACCCTTCTGAGGGCGTCTCTCTTCTGGACGAGGCCTGCAACAAAATGGTGCAGGAGGGGATGGTCATGTGTGTAGCGGCAGGAAACTCCGGGCCAGATGATTCATCCATCGTGATTCCAGGAGACGCAGAAAACGTCATCACTGTTGGCGCCGTGGACAACTCCGGTGAGATATTCAAGCTATCATCTAGGGGCCCGACGGCCAATGGCGAGATCAAGCCGGATCTGGTCGCTCAGGGAGTTGATGTGGTTTCAGCCCTCGCCTGGTCTAAGAATGGAAAGAGCTCAGTGAGCGGCACCTCTATGGCTGTGCCTCAGGTCTCCGGAGCGGCTGCAGTGCTCGATGAAGCAGATGAGGATCTTGATCCGGCTGATGTGAAGAGAGTCCTCTTAAAGACAGCAGACGACCTGGGACCACCTGGCCAGGACAACACTTACGGTTACGGGGCCCTCAACCTGACCCGCGCCCTTTTGAGCATTGATGCCGACCAACGCGGTCTGTCACCACCTGCACTTGAGGAGGTTACCCTCAATAAAGACGATGCTACCGTAGGCGATCCGGTCATGGTCGAGGCCCAGGCCCTGGGGGATATCAGGGCGATTAACGCCAATATCATCGGGCCCGACAAAAATCTGGAGATACCGATGGACGATTTCGACGGAAACGGCGTATTCTCTGCCAGATGGGAGACAAGCTTCTGGACGCCTGGTGAATACAAGATAAAGGTCGATATGTTAGGAAAATTCGGCGAGGT
>JAJRAX010000049.1 GCA_028679775.1 Methanothrix sp.
GAAAAGCGACTCATAGGCATCCTGAACCATGCCCAGCGCCCTTTGAGCTTCTCCCCTGCCCTGCCAGGCGTTGCTGTACATTGGATTTAGATCAATGGCCTTGTCGTAGGCAGCCAGAGCTTCCTGGTTCTTTCCCTGTGCACGCAACACATCGCCTTTGCCTATCAAAGCGGAAGAGGCATAGAAAGAGTCTGGCGAAGAGGACATCTCAATGGCCTGGTCGTAAGACTTGAGAGCCTCATCATATTCGTTCGACTTAAATTGGGCCCCAGCTTTCAGGAGCATCAGGCTTATGTCGCCCGGGTCCTTCATCAATGCTCTCTCTGAAACCTCAACGGCCTTCACGAAAGCCTTCCTGGCCTCGTCATTCTGGCCAGTCTTGTTGAGAGCGTCTCCCTTTCCAATCCAGGCAATGACAAGTACTCTGGTGCCGTCTGATGGCTGCAGTTCGATGGCTTTATCATAAGCCTGCAGAGATTCGTTGTACCTCTCTTGTTCGGCGAGTCGGCTGGCCTTATCATTCCAGGTTTCGATATCACCCGGATCGATCTGAAGTGCTCGTTCATAGGCAGCCAGTGATTCATTGTACTTACCCAGTTCTCCCAGATAGAGCCCCTTCAACCTCCAGGCGGCCACATTCTTCGGGTCCAGCTCCGTGACCTTGTCCAGGGCTCTTGAAGCATCGCTTCTGCGGTCCGCAAAATCAAGTGTTTGGACCTTGGCCATCCAGATCTCCACGCGCCCTGCGACATCGTCAGCAGGCATCAGCTCCAGAACCTGATCGAAGACCTCCAGAGACTCGTTGTACCTTCCCATGAACTCAAGAAACTCACCTTTGCGGGAAAGGAGGTCCCAGTCCTGAGGGCTGATCTCGATGGCTCGGTCCATGGCCTGCAGACCCTCCTCGCTCTTGCCCATCCTGTAGAGTATCTCCGCCTTGCCCCGCCAGGAGCTGGCGTTCTTCGCGTCCTGCACAAGGCTCTGATTGTAGAGTTCGAGTGCCGTTCCTTGGGCCTGCAGGGACTCTTCCAGTCTGCCCAGGCTGTCCAGTGTCAGACTTTTCAGGTACCAGTTCTTGGCGTCTTTGGGATTCTTTTGCAGAACTTCATCCAACAGGCTTAGAGCTTTTTCATAAGCCTGGGCGGATTCATTCTCTTTGCCCAATACATGGAGCTCCAGGGCCATGTGACGCCAGGCGGTCACGTTCTCTGGATCGATCTTCAAAACCGATTCGTAAGCTGCTATAGCGTCTTCATTAGAGCCATTCTGAGAAAACGCGCGGGCTTTGTTCATCCAGGTGTCTGCACTATCTCCCTGTGCCATTGCAGAGGCACAGAGTGCAATCAGTGCCAGCAGGCTGAAGGCCATGGCAGCACACGATCCAGACTTAGTGTGTTTTTTCCCCACTCGAGTATTAATCAAATTATTCACCTCTTTTGAGATACTAAAAAAATGAATGCTGAGTTAGCGTTTGAATCTAAGATCCTTGGTCCTGGCATAGGCAGCATCAGCTTCGCTCTGACTGCCCAGAGCTTTGAGCGCATTGCCTTTGAGAATGAGGACTATCTCACTGGAGTTCTTGGAGTCGATCTCAAGTGCCCTATCGAATGCCGCAATCGCCTCTTCCTGCCTTTTCGGCTCCATCTGTAGGACATTGCCTTTCGCTGCCCATGCCCATGAGATCTCATCGGTTTTATTTGCTGGCAAGAGCGAAATAGCCATATCGAAAGCCTGAATGGATTCGTTAATTCTGCCCAGCACGCTCACAGCAAATGCTTTGCCTTCCCAAGCCTTGGGATTTTTTGGATCTATATCCAATGCCCTGTTGAACGCAGCGAGAGACTGGTTATGTCGGCCTTCATCGTAAAGAACGCCATCCACCTTTGCATATCCTATATTGCATAAAATGCGGCCTTTGCCTATCCAAGCATCGATATTTTTTGGATCGAGCTCCAGGGCTCTATTGTATGCTGCAAGAGACAGGTTAAATTTGTTCGTATTCCGGCCAAAATCCGATAGGGCATTGCCTTTACCAAGCCATGCATTTGAATCCATGGGATTCACATCGATGGACAGATTGTAAATTTCCAGGGCGTTATCGAAAGCCTTATCGGCCTTTTCATAGGATCCATTTTCCAATAGCTCATGTCCTTCTTTCATCCAATATTCTGCGGTGGTGTTCTCCTCACCAGCCAGAGCTGGTATATATCCTAGTTCCTTCGCTCGGGCATTGGCCGATTGCGCCTCAGCCTGGCGACCCAATGCCAATTGAGCCCGCCCTTTTTCATTCCAGGCCAAGGCATCAGAGGGATTCAACTCTACGGCTCTGTTGGAAGCATTCAGAGCCTCGTCAGCTCTACCTGCCAAAAGAAGGGTTTTGCTCTTTTGGAACCATACGGATGCCAGTTGCCTTGTCGCATTCACGGGAATGCTCTGGATAGCAATATCGTAAGCCTCAACGGATTCATTGTATCTATGCAGATTTGCCAGAACATCAGCTCTGGTGATCCAGCCCCCACCATCTTCAGGATCGAGGCGTAATGCGTTATCCAGAGCCGCTAATGCCTCATCATATCTCTGCTGAGCCAAAAGGACGTTGCCTTTTAATGCCCAAGCGTCTGCATAACCTGAATCGATCTCAATAGCCCTGTCAAGGCTATCGAGGGACTTGTTGTATCCGTCCGGCACCTGCTCAGTCAAGGCAATAAAGAACAGGACATCAGCTTTCTTAAACCAGGCTTCAGCATTTCGGGGATTGATTTCAATGGCCTTGTCAAAGGCCCCTATAGCCTCCTCAAATCCCTCATTTTTGATCAGATCCAGATCAAGGAGTTCCTCTCCTTTCTTCACCCAGTATTCTGCAGTATTCTCCTGCGAAATGTCGCTAATACTGCGATTGTTAAGAGCAGACTCCGGCCCGATCTCCACCCGTTCAGCGATAAAAGGACCATACCCTGCGGCCTTATGAACCATCTCTCCCGGACTATCAGGCCCAGAATACGCAAAATTCCCTCTGGCCGTGACGGAGTAGGCAATCGAGCCGTCCAGCTTAGTGCTGTAATTCAGGGTGGCCCTGTCCTCTCCTGAGTTGTTTCTCAGGGAGACGCTTCCAGTAGTATCGTTCAGCTTGTAAATGCTGTTCAGGAAAAGATCTGTCTCATTCTCCGGACCACTGCCAAAATGAATCCTGATAGCTCTTCCCGGAAGAAGAGAATGCTCAGGCAGCGCTGCTTTTGAGCCCTCGATCTCCAGGCTGAAGTTCTGGAGGCTCATGGCTTCCTTCAGGCCGTTTGTGACTTCAATGAACTCATCTCCCTTGGGATTGATGCGGGTTATGGCCAGAATGGGTGGAATGGCCGGAGCCGATGTCTTGGGCATGCTGAAGCTGTATATCGCCCAGTTGAGGCTCGACCCCAAGAGGGAGCCGCCATGCCTGCCAGGATCGGCTGCGGTATCTTTGAGCAGTAGCGTGGCTACAAAATCGGAGTTGATCTGCTCGATCTCGTCGAAGGACTCTGAGGAACTATTATACAATCCGATGGAGATCCTGTGAATATGGCCATCTATGAGCCAGGCTCTTGTGAACAGCGAGGTATTCTCCCTCTGCCGTTGGAATTCTAACCGCGATTGGGATTGGCTGGCGGGAACTAAGGCCATGGCCCCGTTGAAGGCCTTCGTGGATTGGTTATACCTGCCGAGAGCCGCCAAGATGTCAGATTCTCTTATCCAGGCTCCCAGAGCATGAGACGAGTTCAGCTCTGCCACCTGACCATAGGCCTCAATGGCCTCTTCGCTCTTCCCCAGGAGGTCCAAAGCCTCTGCCTTCAGCCATAATGCTTCAAGGTCTTGTGGTTCCTCCTGGAGCCTCTTGTCGAGGAGTGCTATGGCCTTCTGATATGACTGGTTGGCCTCCACTCCATGTCCCATGCCTGCCAGGGCCAATCCTCTAAAAAGCCAGACAGATGCATTCTGGGGATCCCTCTTCAGATCCTCATCATAAGCGTCTAGGTCTCCCTGGTGATCCAGTACCGTTGCTTTGCTTGAAGCTTCCAGTGACTCATTGAACCTTTCAAGCTTGGCCAGGGCCATGCTTTTGCCCCGCCAGGCATTGCTCAGAGATTCAATATCTCCGGCATTTGTGCCGTCAAGCTCAA